>JADBYT010000009.1 GCA_020402865.1 Bacteroidota bacterium
GTAATGGTCATGTTCTGCACTTTGGTGGTGTGCGGGCATGAAGCCGGGCTGGTAATGGTTACCACCGGAGGCTGCACCGTGGGCGAATTGGGCTTGTAGGTGATCTGGCAGGTTTCGGCATCGCTGCCGGCGCTGTTGGTGCCTGTAATGCTGAGGTTGTTTACACCGCTGTTGAGCACCACAGGGAAGCTGATTGTGGCTACCGTGCCGTTGAGTGCAAAGCTGAAGTTAGTTACTGCTGCACCGTTGAACAGTACATTCACCTGACTGGCTGCCGTTACGTTGGTAATTGTAGCCGTAATGGTCATGTTCTGCACTTTGGTGGTGTGCGGGCATGAAGCCGGGCTGGTAATGGTTACCACCGGTTTGGCAGGGGCGGGCGTATTGTTGTAAAGAATGGTAGTAGCGTCATTCGCCATACCAAACTGGTTGGTAACGGTAATCTGATAGAGGTTGCTTCCGTTTTGCAGGTTAGCAGGGAAAGTAACTACGCCCGTATTGGCATTGAATGTGAAATTAGTCACATTAAGCCCGTTCTGGGTAATCTGCACGTTAGAAGCGGCAGCCACATTTTGTGTTGTGGCAGTAATCAGCTGGTTTATCTGTGTCCAGGTAACGGGCGAGCCGGCCGGGTTGGTAAAGTTTACTGTGGGAGGCACACCGTTGTTGCTGTTGCCCGATTTGAAAATGATGGTTTGATTATCATTGTCGGAACCTGCGGCATTGGTAGCCACTACATAATAGGTGTTGTTGCCCGGCTGCAGCGTATGGCTGAAGGTCATGAGCTGCGAAGTCGGGTTGAAGTTAAAGGCCGACTGCGGCATGATTTGACCGTTAATGGTAAGGCTGATCTGGCTCTGCTGCAACACGTTTTTCACACGCACAGTAAGCTGCTGGTTTACCGTTGTGGCCGTATAGGGATTGGTAGCGGGCACGGTAAAATCAACCTGCGGCGGAGGCAGCGCACTCATGTTGGGATTCTGAGTGGGATTGGTGGGAATGGGATCGGGATCGGGTTGTGTGATAACCGGAGGAGTGGGATTGTAAACAGGAGGCGTTACAACCGGCGTAGGAGGCAACGGAGGCTGGTTGTTGTTAACGGTACTTGAAGAGCTTGTGGCTCCGAAACGCCAGCGGAAAAACAAACCGGCATAATGATACATGTCTTTATTCGGTGTAGCGGCACCGGTGTGATTAAAGCGGGTTCCGTCAATCACATCATTCAATGCAAAAGTGGTGCGGTGTTCAACACCAAAAGCAAATGCATTCCATTCATAGCCTAACCCGAAGCCGGCCGAAGGCATAAACGACCATTGTGCACCATCTACACTGCCATCGGCATTGGTTTCGTAGGTATCATCAAGCATGGCATCAAGCTGATCGGCCACTACTTCCTGATTACCCGGGTTGTTGATATTGGAATAATCATACAAATTTCCTGAGGCATTAAGCAGGTTAGTGGTGGTTTTCCAATAGTTCAAACCAGCGCCGCCATAGGCATACAGCAGCACACCATGCTTACGAAGACCGTTGCTTCCGATAAGAAGTTCAGCAGCTAACTCATCATAACGAAAACGATAATTACTGAATATATCACCATTGTTTACCGGATCGGCCAGATAGTTTGTGCTGCCCGAATTCAGTACCGGATTATTCGCAATATTCAGCTTGTTGTAGTTGTAGCCAAAGTTGCGCCCGTCGATAAAACGAAAACGAAGGCCGAAGAAAAAAGGCCCCGGCATACTTTTGCGGGTAAACTTCGTAGCGTGAATGCCAAATGCCATTCCGGCCCGTGGCTGCATATCGCTGGTCTGAAACGAGGCGCCAAGATCGGCTCCCCACCACCAGGGATTGCGTTCTGCCAGTTTATTCTGACCAAAGGAGTTTGTCAGACAAAGCAGTAAAAACAAAAGGGTAAATAATCTTTTCATGGCTTCTAATCTTTTAGCGGGGTTAATTTTGGCTTAGCAGGAATTGTGCCGAAAAAATAAATTTATTTAGCCAAACTTTAGATAATTGATAATCAACATATTAAATTATCAATTAAATCCCGAAGGCAAAGCTAACCATTCCCGTTCGTAATTCAAATCCTGCCTTTGATCGTTCAAAATATTTCATGTAACGATTCAGATTTTTGATCAGGCAGGAATGATTGTTGCTGCGCAGAAGTTTGTACTTTCACACCATACTGTGGTAGTTTACTCTTCACATATACGCGGGCTGAGCGATGCCGAGCTTGTTGCACAATTTAAAGCCGATGGCAATCAGATGCTAATCGGCGAATTGTTCAGGCGGTACCGGCATCTGGTATATGGTGTATGCATGAAATACCTTGCCGATGAAGATGAGAGCCAGGACGTTCAGATGCAGGTATTCGAAAAACTGCTTACCGATCTTCATCGCCACGAAATAGCTCAGTTTAAGGGCTGGTTATATGCAGTTGCGCGCAACGAGTGCCTGATGTATCTGCGAAGCCGGAAATCAAAGCGGCTGCATGAGCAGGAATTGCAAAAAGATTTAGGGGCTGTTATGGAAACCGAAACTTCGGTGCATCCTGAGGGTGTAACAGAACATGAATGGCTGCTACGTGAAATGGAAAACAGCCTTCAGCATTTAAACGAACATCAGCGCAACTGCATTGAACTGTTTTACCTTCAGAAAAAAAGCTATCAACAGGTGGCCGATCAAACCGGCTATACCTTAACGGAAGTAAAAAGCTACATCCAAAACGGAAAACGAAATTTAAAAATCCTCCTCACCAAACAACAGCATGGCTGATCCGTTCACATATCCGCTCCTGCCGCAGTCGCCGTGTTTAACGGAGGAACAGTTGCTTGCCTATATCGACGGCAAAATGAGTGCGGCCGAACAACACGAAGCCGAACTGCACATTACCGACTGTGCCATGTGCAGCGATGCAGTTGACGGCTGGCATCTTGTAAATGACCGCGAAAAAGCCCTTGCCTTTCCGGCCGAAGTAACCATGGCCGCAGCCCCGGCCGGAACAACGCGGCAGGAAGAAAAAAACGAGCCTAAAGTAATTCCGCTCACACACAATCGCCGCCGTCTCTGGCTGAGCATTGCCGCCAGCGTGGCTGTTATTCTCGTTATTGCGGCTACAATTACCATAATTGCGCCCGGCAGCAACAAGCAGCTGGCCGAAAACACAGCAGCAAAAAAACCGGGCTCACCCGGCCAGCCTCTCCCCGCGCCTCCTTCCGAACAATCAGCTGCCCGCACGGATTCACCCTCCGCTGCCTCAAAGCTGCCGGAACCAATCATCGAAATCGGCACCACTTCTTACTACTCAAAAGAAGAAGTGTCTGAGTCGGAAATGAGTGGTGTTGCCGCATTTGAAGAAATGGCTCCCGAAGCCGCTCCTCCCGTTGTTGCCGATGACGCGATGAGCATGACCGAAATGCTTGTTGCCACCGAAGATCTTAAACTTCGGGAAAAGGAACTTGAGAAAGACGAAGCCAAAACCGATCTGGCTGCTCAAGACAGGAAGGCTGCTCCGGCTGCTATGGCAGACAGTGTGGCTGTATTTGCCAATAGCACAACCGTTTCAACCGGTAGCACAACCAGCACAACATGGAGTCAAAATGCCCAGCAGGAGCAACTGAGTGATGTGGTGGTTGCCGAAAAAGCCACCCCGAAGAAAAGTTCGGCTACCAAAACCAAGCAACGCGCTGAGGCTTCGCAGCCTTCCGCAGCAGGTGCCAACGTGGCTGTGCATCCTTCGTATTCGCGGGGTATGCAGTATATGCAGAACAAAAAATACACCGAAGCCATTACTGAATTCGATAAAGTGCTGGCCGTTAAAACCAACCTCAACTACGCCGATGCACAGTGGCAAAAAGCACTGGCGCTGATCAAACTCGGCAAAAAGGCAGAAGCCAAAACACTGCTTCAGGAAATTGTTAACGCCAAAGGCCCTTATAAAACGCAGGCTGAGGCCGAACTGAAAAAATTGTAAGTCACACTATTCATCCATACACAAAGCGGCCACACAAATTTGTGAGGCCGCTTTGCTTTATTCATTTCGGTTACTTCTTCTGGTAGAAATCAGAAAGTGTACTGGTAATGGAGAACGTATTTGTACCTCCGGCAATGTGATAGGCCGAGCGGGCATAGCTGATATTAAATTTGTAAATACGAATACCGGCACCAAACGAAAAGCCAACCATACCCGGACGTGAATCAATCAGCATTTCGCGGCGGCGCTGGTAATTAAAGCCTCCGCGCAGGAACATGGCTTTACCGATTAATATTTCAGCGCCCACCACCACGTGTCGTGCGGCCTTATCGCCAAAGGTGCGGAAACGGCTTACTTTAATTGAATCGCCGGTGAGCGGATCAACCGTTTGGGGAGGATTTGCAGGGTCGATATACGTTAAATCCCACTGCTGAAGATGCTGCAGCGTCATAAAGATCCGGATGGGCATGTGCTTAGGTTTCTTTGAGAAACCGGCTTCAATTTCAAACGGTAAACTTTCGCGGTTGCCTGAGGTATAAGTCGAAAGCATGCGTCCGGTGTTACGGATCATAATTGAAGCCGAGAAGTTTTTGGCGGGGCGGTGATAGGTTACTGCCGCATCAAAAGCCAGTGCGTTGGCCTGCCAGAGGTAGAGGTTTGACTGCAGAAATTTGAGGTTGGCCCCCACGGTAAACATGCTGTCGAGCTGGCGGCTGTAGCCGAGGGTAATGCCATATTCACCGGCGGTAAACTCGCCAATGATGGCACCGGTGTTGTCGGTTTCGGTAAAATCGCCGTAATTGATGCGGGACGCACTCAATGCAAATGTGCCAATGGAATCCACATGCCAGGCAAAGGCCGCATATCCCACGCGGATATCGGTGAAATAATCCACAAAACTAAACGCAAGCTGGCTGGAGGTCCGTTTTGAAAGCAGCGAGGGATTCCATACGGCCATATTCAGGTCGTGGTCATACACGCTCAGCGCCTTCCCGCCCAATGCAGCCGCACGGGCCGAAAGCGGCAGATCCGTAAATCCGAACGCGGCAGAACCGCCAATTTGCGCCTGCAGGCCAGCCGGACCAAGCCACACGGCAAAAACGAGTAAAAACAGCTTTTTCATTCAGGACTTAAAAATACGTAATTGGTGCAAACCGCATCATTAACGTTTGCCCGGCTGCTTTATTATTTCGCCGGGCGTTTATCTTTGCGGCATGACAGATCAGGGACACGTAACCACCGGAATTGAAAACGGTATAGGCACCGTTACATTTTTTCATCCCCAGAGCAATTCGCTGCCCGGGGCTTTACTGCGTAAACTGGCAGAGGCCATTACCGAAATGGGTAATAACCCCGAAGCCCGGGTAATTGTGCTGCGAAGTGAAGGTGAAAAAGCGTTTTGCGCAGGCGCTTCATTTGATGAACTGATCAGCATCAAGGACATAGAAACCGGCAAGCAGTTTTTCTCGGGCTTTGCCATGGTTATCAACGCAATGCGTAAAGCGCCCAAGTTCGTGATTGCGCGCGTGCAGGGCAAAGCCGTGGGCGGTGGTGTGGGCCTTGCTTCGGCAGCCGATTATACACTGGCGGTTTCTGCGGCTTCAGTAAAACTTTCGGAGCTGGCTGTTGGCATTGGCCCGTTTGTGGTAGGCCCCGCCGTAGAACGCAAAATGGGCACATCCGCCTTTACCAACTTAGCCATAAACGCCAGCGAATGGCGCAATGCACAATGGGCACAACAGCACGGACTCTATGCCGATGTGTATGACGATTCTGCCGCGCTTGATGAAGGCGTAAATGCTCTCGCAAAACGGCTCGCCGCCAGCAACCCGGAGGCCATGAGCATGCTTAAAAAAGTGTTCTGGCAGGGCACCGACCATTGGGACACCCTCCTCACCGAACGCGCACTGATGAGTGGCACGCTTGTGCTTTCTGAATTTACAGTAAATGCCATCAACTCGTTCAAGGCCAAAGCCTGAATGCACAATAAAAAAACAAACAGCCCTTCGCGAGAGGGGCTGTTTGTTTTTTATGCTAACGATTCACAACCAGCTTGGCAGTGTGAGGTTTATTCGCGGAATCTGTAATCCGAACCTGATAAATTCCTTCCGGAAGATTGCTGATATCAAGCTGCCGGCCGGAGGATCCTGACGGAACAGATACACGCATCACCGTGCGACCATCAACAGCAATGATTTCGGCCAAAGCATTACCCGAAAAATTCAGCTCAATGGCAAGCACATCCGAAGCCGGATTCGGATATACATTGATCACAGCCTCACTATTTTCCGCTACCGATACCTGATTGATGCAATTATCAGTCACTGTAGCCAACATCAATTGTGTGGAAAGCGATGACACTTCGTTAACCGGTGTATAAGGCGATAATGTAACGGCAAACGGAACAGGATTACTTAGATTAATCGAATATAGCGTATAATTTGTGCTTACCTGCGTACATCCGCCAAACTGAAAGTCGGTGCCCGACATCGGATTGGTTTTAATAATGCGGGTTTTGTAATAATCTGTACTTTCACCTGCAAGATAAATGCTCCCGTCGCTGATTTGAAAAAAAGCTTCAGCTGAAAACGTTGTGGAATCTGCATAATTAATACCATTGTTCACCGACGGGCTGGCCGACCAATTACACAATCTTGTACCGAAAGTGTTATTACCATGTACAGAAACATACCCTCCGGAGTGGTAAAATAAGGCATTGGTAAAAGGCTGAGTACTGAATGGAGACCATCTTGCCTGGGAAATATTCCCTGCACTGTCTAATTCAACTAATCGGTTGGCTGAAGCTGAATTCCATAAAAGCAACGCTTTAATTGATTTGGCCGAATCAGTCACAATAGCTTGTAGAAATCCCCATTGCGCACATTGTTTCGAACTAACCAGCGTACCTGCTGAATCAATTGTAAATAAATTCACATCGTTTCCGGGTACATTTTGTGCGCCGATATGTACTCCGGAAGCAGGAGCTTCATTTATTGTAGCCAGTTGTTGTCTTGGCGAAGTGCCAAATGTTTTTCCCCAAAGTAAATTACCCGAAGCCGAAAAACGCAATAAAATAATTGCTTCGGCAGATGGAAAATTACTTTCATCCGTAGCCAGATAAATACTCCCGTCGCTCGCTTCAACCAATTTGGAATTACCTCCCAAATCAAATCCTGAAGGGCCGCCCGATGAATACTCCTTTTCCCATAGCAAAGCACCGGCACTGTTTATTCTGAAAAGCCCCACTGAAAGCCTGTTCGTGCTGGTATTTAACGATGAGGTGGAAACAAGAATATCTCCATTGGAGGCTTCAATAATATCACTCCCTCCCGAATAGTCAACACTCGAATTGTAAAACTCAATGTACCAGATCAGATTCCCGTCTGCATCGTAACGATTTACATTAAAGGCATTATTCGCAGTTTGAGCTGATGAATAGACCGTTACAAAATCACCATTAGCACAACCGGCCATTTCAGAAAATACGGGATCATTGGACATTACCGTAATTTTATCAAAACTTGAAGTCTGCGAAAATCCTGTGCATCCAATAAATAAAGATGCTAATATTTGTATATATATTTTCATTGTAATTTTTCCGCCAAAGTAATACAGATAATCAAAAAAAATAAATCACTAAAGTGAATAAATGAAACTAATTGCTTTAGATTATTGATCTACAAATGCATAAAAATAAAGGCTTAATCACCTGAATAAATCTAAATATAAAACAATAATTAGTTTATCGATTTACCTTAACATGGTAGTTTAAATTGTATTTAAAATAAGTTATGAAGCCATTAGGTCAGACAAATCGACTTTTGCCCATCCCAACAAAACTGTTGAGACGGGCAAAAAAGTGAACGATGTATGGTTCAAAATGGAATATCACAAACTCGAATTAATACACACCGAAGTATGGTGCAAAAATGCATATGACAGATTTATGAAATAATCGTTGAACAGCCACTTAATTATCGACTGATAACCAATTTGGCTGAGCGGGGTTGTCTATTACCATCAGATAGTTTAAGTAAATAGACACCCTCTGGAAGCATACTTGTATTTAGTGTCAGGCTATTTGTTCCTGAGTGCATTTGTGATTGAAGTAAAAGCTGCCCTGTCGCCGCATAAATTTCAACCATTACATCACCCGAAAAACGGCCAGATACATTCACAAGGTCTGTGGCCGGATTGGGATACACCTCAAACCCGGTCTGCAATGTTTCATCAATTGAAACAAGTGAACAGTTATTGATTACATTGGCTGATGCTGTTTGTACCTGAAAAGACGAATTTTCGACCACCGGACTGTAGGCTGAAATTACCAATGCTTGCGGCAATGGATTGGCCATCCCGGCCGAAACGATTGTAAAATCAGCCGTAGCCTGGGCACATCCGTCGGACGGGAAATTGAAACCAATCATCGGTTTGGTTTTAATAAACCTTGTTTTTTGCGTTTGCGGACTTGCAGCAGATATACCTGACAGGTAGATTCCACCGTCGGCTGCAGCAAAAAAATCGAATGCCGTAAACGATGACGAGTTTGTAAACTGCAAACCATTGGTAAGAGAAGGCCCTGCAGACCAGCTGCAGAGCATGGTTCCGCCGCCCGACATTTCGTGAAGTGAAACATAACCTCCGCCAAGCCACAGTAAATCAGTCCCCCACGAGGTTGCCGCAATTGATGCCTCATTTACTGCCGTAACATTACCAGTACTGTCTAATTCCACCAAACGTGTCCAGGTCTGATAATCGCAACCAAGTATGGCTTTGGGCCGGTGGTTTGCATCAGTCACAAAATCGGTAATATTTCCGGTAAGCGTATAGTTGTACTTTAATGAGCGGGTAACAACTCCGGCAGAATCGAAAGTAATTAGATGCGTATTTCCATTAATATTACTTGAAGCACCAATATGTACGCCACCGGCCGCAGCCTTACGCATTTGTACAACTACCATTGGGGGGGCCAGACCGGGACTTTTCCCCCAAAGTAAATTCCCTGAAGCCGAAAAGCGAAACAAAATCATAGCTTCCGTGCTGGGATTTTGCGACACGTTAATATCAGCTAAAGCAAGGAAAATACTTCCGTCTGTAGCTTCAACTACTTTAGAGTAAGCCACAAACACATCGCTGAGCATGCTGCCTGTTGAATAGAGTCTTTCCCAAAGTAAAGTTCCCTGACTGGTTATGCGAATAAGGCCTGAAGTCTGTGTGTTATTGAGCGCCGAAAATGCAATAATGAGATCTCCGTTTGATGCTTCTGTTACATCGTTGGCACTGCAACTGGATACACTTTGATTCAGGTACTCTTTTTGCCAGACAAAATCCCCATCTTCATCATACCTGATTACTGAAAATGCATTCGGAACATTTACGTTACCCGAAAATACAGATACAAGATCGCCGTTGGCGCATTGAACTGTTTTACGTAATGCGGGAGCATTGCTTAGTAATGTGCTTTTATCGAAACTGAGAAGTTGTGCATTTGCTGTTAGTGAGAAAAGAAGTAAAAAAACGATGAATGTTTGCCTTGTATTCATAACTGAGTTTTTTTCAATGATAACGCAAAAGGGTGGTTTTGCTACGGTTTCTTTAGTATCTGAAAAAAACGTTAGATTGTGCAGACAAGCGTTTCATAAGGAAATCGGAAGTGAGATGCATTATCGAAGAAAATCATTAGATGGATAAAACTAAACTTTAACTGGAAAAGACCACATAAAAGATCGAACCGTTGATTATGATATAAGTCTGGTATCATCGACAAAACAGGTATTTACAAAAAAAATCATTTATGATTAAACCTTCTTCCACCAGCTGCGTCAAAATACAAAACAGCCACTATGCGTTACCTTCTCTTCCTCCTGCTGCTCACTCCGTCCGTGGTTAAAGCACAAAGCAACGATGCTGATTCACTCGGATTGCCGGGCGACAATTTTGATCTCTACGGTGTACTTGAGCTTTTCAAAAAAGCCGAAAGCATTTCTGCTTTTGAAGAAGCCATCAACAAACAAAGCAACGAAGTAAACAACCTCGATCTTGATGAAGACGGGAATGTGGACTATGTGCAGGTGGTTGACAACATGAGCAAAGACACGCATGCACTTGTGCTTCGTGTGGCGGTGAGTGAAACGGAAACGCAGGATATAGCCGTAATAGGTATTGAGAAAAGCGGCGAAAACAATGCCGTGCTTCAGATTGTGGGCGATGAGGAGCTTTACGGTAAAGATTATATTCTTGAACCGGCCGATGAGGTGGAAGAAAAATCAGGTCGCGGGCCGGCGGCTTATTCGCCAAACGGTATGGCCCGTGCGCCCATTGTAATTGTGAATGTGTGGTACTGGCCTGGCGTGCGTTACATGTATGCGCCGGGCTATGTGGTGTGGCGTTCGCCGTGGCGCTGGCGTGCTTATCCGGTGTGGTGGTCGCCGTGGCATCCGGTTGCCTGGCGTGTGCACCATGCGCGCGTGGTTCGCTACCGGCATGTGTATTGCCGCCGGGTAACCGTTTACCGTGTACATCACGCGCGTCGCGTATATAGTCCGCACCGGGCTGCTGCCCCCAGCGTACAACGCCGCACAGCTGCCCGCCGCGCCAACAATCCGGCACAGGTGCAGCGCAGCCAGCAAACGCAACGCAACCAGCCTGCTGCACAAAATACACAGCGTAATACACAAACAAAGCAAAACAAGCAGGCCGTAAAAGCACAAAACCGCCCGGCCGCCAAGGCACAAACTGCGCCACGCAATAAGGCCGGAAAGGCTGGCGGCGGCCGCGCACAATCTAAACCTGCGGGTACACGGCCACGATAATGTTCCGTCACCATGTAAACTAAAACCGCCCGGATGTATATGTCCGGGCGGTTTTAGTATGGTGTTATGTTCAGTTATAAGTGGCTTTAAGCCTTGCCCGCTGCCAGTCGTTCCAGCCCGGGCCAAATATATAATCGCTTATTGTGCGGCGGTTTGAGGCCTGTTCGTAGTAATATTTCATAGCAGCAATACACGGCCCGGCCAAACGTGTGTTGCTGCTGAAACCGGCCTGCACCAAGTTTTTCATTAGTGCTTCGTCGAAATAGTTTAACCGTTTCAGCGCATTGGCAGCGTTTACCCGTGTACGGAATTCGTACGACACGCTGGTAAGATTAACAAGCTGCTTAAAAGCCTCAGGTGTGGCATTGAAACGCGCCTGCACTTCGAGCCTTTTCACGAGCACGTTCCGGCCCGACGTACCTTCCACACCATCTGTGGCTTTAAGGTAGTTTGCCGTGTTGGCCGGGTACTCAAAGCTGAGCTTGTCGAGCGCCATTTCCACCACCTGATACGAACGTGCAGTAAGCAGCTTTTCGAAATCAGGCAGCAGGTCTTTGGAAATTGAAGTGGTGAAGTTAAGCACGGCTTTCTGCACATTGGCATCGCCGCTCTTAATCGCATCGCGCACCATAGCTTGTGAAGCCGGATCAGGATCATTGGCCAGCTGGCTCAACACTTCCGAACGACAAAAGTGATAATTGTCTTTGGAAAAAACATTCAGCAACACTTCGCGGCGCTGTGTAAGCGGAAATTCACGCAAAGCCATCAACGCAGCATGCCGGTCGAGCAGCCCTTCGGCATTAAGCGCCTGATTTTTCAGCCAATCAAACGGTTTGCGGAATGTTACCTTCTTCATCACCTCGCTGTTCGGATCAAAAAGCACATACGCCACTTTTTTTGCGGAAGTGTTGGCAATGTCAACCGTTTCGGTTTTACGGCTTATCCATTTCTCCACACGCTCTTTGCTTCCATCGGTATAATGCACTTCAAACCAAATAGGCATGCTGAACAGGCCGGTGGTTTGGTTTTGCGGCTGCACCTGCTCTACCGTAAAACGGGTCACTGCTCCGGCTGAGCCTTTTAGTTCTTCCGCATTCACTTCATACCACGGCTCTCCTCCTCTGTAAATCCACTGATCCCAGAACCAGTCGAGCGACATGCCTGTGGTTTCGTTAAACGCCACCAGCAAATCGTGCGAATCGACATTGGCATACGGATGTTTTTTGAGGTAATGCTGTATGGCCCGGTTATATACTTCGCGCCCGCCCACCACATTCTTCAGCATATTGAGCACAAACGCACCTTTCGGGTAATGCCGCACCGAACCGCTCTGGCTGTGCGCCACCGGCAGGTTGTTCAGCTTGGTTTCATTCAGCGAATTGTTAATGGCATCGTACCGCTGCACATCAAAATAATTTTTGCCATACACTTCGCGCTCAAAAAGCATGTTGTAATAGGTGGCAAAACTTTCCTGCAGCCAGTGGTGCGCATCGCTTCGGGCGGTTACATAATCGCCAAACCACTGGTGCGCCAGTTCGTGTGCATTTACGCCTACATACGCGCGGTCTAGTTCGGCACGTTCATCCACAAACAGAAAATCGCCAAACACGGTGGCCGTGGTGTTTTCCATGGCACCATACATAAATTCCTGCACCGGAATCTGCGAGTAACTTTCCCAGGGGTAAGGCACACCGGTTTCGGTTTCAAAAAAATCCATCATCTCCGCACTGTATCTGTATGTTGCATCTACGCGGTCTTTCCATTCGGGATAGTAATACAGATTAATCGGCACACCCGATTTCGATTTGGTTTGTTTGATGTCGTAAATACCAATACCCAGCATCACCAGATAAGGTGCATGCGGCTTGTTCATACGGTAGTGCCAGGTGCGCGTGCCGTCTTTGTTCAGTTTCTCACTTTTCTTCACACCGTTCGACAATACTTTATATTCACCACCGAAAGTCACAATCATTTCGGTAGTGAGTTTATCATTCATCTCGTCGTAAAACGGAATCCAGTTTCGGTTGTCGATGCCTTGTCCCTGGCTCCAGATCTGTTTGCGGCAAATATTGGCCGGATCGTTCCAGCCAATAAAATAGAGGCCTTTTTGCGGATTGGCTTCATACACCACCGTAAGGCTGTCGGTTTCGCCGTAAGGCAATGAGCGGCCTGTATGTATCCACATGCCCTGCTTTTCGCTGCGCCAGGTAGCCGGTTTTCCGTTTACCGTTACACTGCTTACGCGTATGCCCGGCCCGTCGAGCCAAACCGAATCTACTTTGGGGCGCAGCGGTGTGAAACGGTGTGTGACTTTGCCTTTCACCAAACCCTGCGCAGGTTCAAATGTAAGTTCAAGCCGCATGTGCTGAAAATCCACAAACCGTTCGCGCGGGGCCCAGGCCTCATCGTTCAGATAAGCGCGAATGCCATCGCTGCCTTCACCGTTTCCAACCGGCTGAGCCCATGCCTGCAGGTTCAGGAAACAGACACCTGCCCAGAGTATCAACTTCGTTTTCATGGAAGCAAGTTTAACCAGAATACCTCAGCACGCCCAGCTATTTCGACACAACCGGGCAAAGCAACAGATGAACCCGTTTCTGCTATGGATAAACGGCTCTTACGACTTAAAAAGCTCGCTGCTGAACACCGCATTACCCCGCTGCCGCAAATTATAATTGCTCACCATCACTTCGCCGTAGGCTCCGGCCGTGCGCAACGCCACCAGATCGCCGCGTTTGAGTTCGGGCAGTTCAAGCGCCTTCGCAAAACAGTCGGTTGATTCGCACACCGGCCCCACCACATCATACTTCTGCACCTCACCCGCAGAAGGTGATAGCACATCAATGCGGTGATAAGCCTGATACAACGCCGGGCGTATCAGCTCCGTCATACCGGCATCCAGCACGGCAAAATTGGTCTGCAACCCTTTCTTCACATACAGCACACGGCTAATCAGCGAACCGCATTGCGCAATGATGGAACGCCCCAGCTCAAAATGAATTTGCTGACCGGCACGACGTTCAATAAACTTTGCGAATATTTCAAAGTACGCGGCAAAATCAGCTACCGGCTCGGAATCAGGCTCGTAGTAATTTACACCAAGCCCTCCGCCCAGATTAAGGTGCGGCAGCGGCAATTCGTACAACGCGAAAAGCTGCTGCAGGCGGTTCACTTTTGTACACAAGGCACGGAACACATTCAAATCGGTAATCTGTGAACCGATGTGTACATGCAGCCCCATACACTGCACGTGCGGGTGTTGCTTAAACAGAGCTATCACCTCGCCTATTTCGTGCAGGCCAATGCCAAATTTATTTTCTTCCAGTCCGGTAGTAATGTAGTGGTGTGTGCGTGCATCCACGTTAGGATTTACGCGCAGCGCCACGCGCACAGTTTTTCCGGCATCAGCAGCCAGCGCGGCAATTACTTCAAGTTCCTGCAGCGATTCGCAGTTGAAGCAGAATATGTCGTGGTGCAGCGCCAGTTTTATTTCGGCATCGGTTTTTCCCACACCGGCAAATACAATTTGTGAAGGTGCAAAACCGCAGTCAATGGCACGCTGCACTTCGTTGCCGCTCACACAGTCGGCCCCAAGTCCGGCCTGGCGTATCAGTTGCAGCAATTCAGGATGGGCATTGGCTTTCAACGCATAGTGTACGTGAAAGTCGTGTGCACCTGCAGCCTTAGTAAGCACATCAAGCGTATGGCGCAGCAGTTGCGTATCGTAATAGTAAAACGGCGTGGCAAGCGTATCGAAGTGCGAAAGCAGCTTTGCCTTGTTGGTGGTAAACGCAGTGCTGCTCATTGTATGCCGCGTGTTAAAAATTCGTCGGCAAAAAGACCTTCGTTCAGCGCCAGCAGCGTGTCGTTTTTGCGCTGCGTGTCCACCAGCACCGAAATATTATGTTCGCTTCCGCCGTAAGAAATCATGCGTATCGGAATTGTGCGCAGCGCGGCAAACACGCGCGATGCATAGCCGTGTGTATCAGCACCAAACGAGCCTACAATGCACACAATGCTCTGGTTGCGGTCAACCGTTACTTCGCCAAACTCGCGGAGTTCTTCTTCTATTTCGCTCAGGTGTGTATTGTCGTCAATTGTAAGCGACACGGCTACTTCCGAGGTGGTAATTAAATCAATCGGTGTGCGGTAGCGTTCAAACACTTCAAACACGGCACGCAGAAAACCGTAGGCCAGCAGCATGCGTCCGGAGCGTATGTTTATAGCCGTAATGCCATCTTTGGCGGCCACAGCTGTAATGCGGTCGCCTTGCAGAGCGCCGCTTATGCATGTGCCTTTGGCATCGGGCTGCATGGTATTGAGCAGGCGCACGGGCACATTGGCTTTTTGTGCAGGCAGCACGCAGGTAGGGTGCAGAATTTTTGCGCCAAAATAGGCCAGCTCAGCGGCTTCGTCAAACGAGAGTTCATGCACCGGAAAGGTATGCGGTACAATGCGCGGATCGTTGTTGTGCATGCCGTCAATATCGGTCCATATCTGCACTTCGCGTGCGCCAATGGCGGCTCCGGCCAGCGTGGCGGTGTAGTCGCTGCCGCCTCGTTTCAGGTTGTCTATATTGCCTTTACTGTTGCGGCAAATGTAGCCTTGTGTAATAAACAGGTTTACGCCGGAATGTTTTGCCAATTGCTGTTTCAGGTGTTCGGCTATATAGCGCATGTCGGGCTCTTCCTTGTCGTCGAGCCGCATAAATTCCAGCGCCGGAAGCAGGGCCGACTGTATGCCGCTTTCTTCAAGGAAAAATTGCACTAATCCGGTGCTCAGCAGTTCGCCGGTGGCCAGCACTTCTTTTTCTTCGGCCGCAGTAAAAAGGTCGGCGGCCAGGTTGCGCAGGCGGTTAAAATGCGCTTCAATAAATTCGTGGCCCGGTTTTCGGTTTTTCTCCAGCAGTTCGTCGGTTACCGCATGGTAACGCGTTTCCATTTCATCAATAAGCGTGGCCGCTTCCGCTTGGTTTCCCACAAGGAGTTCGGCCGAAATAGCCACCAGCTGATTAGTGGTTCCGGACATGGCCGAGAGTACCACCAGATTAGGTTCGGCCACGGTAATCAGCGGCACCAGTGCACGCATACGGGCTGCGCTTCCCACTGAGGTGCCTCCGAATTTTTGAACAAGCATGTTAGTATTGCTTCATAGTAATGCAGGCGGTGCAAAGATGATCTTTTTTTCGGGAAGGTGAAAAAGTGGAAGTTGGAGCGAACCTGAGTGTGCAATAAAATTCCACCTGCCCGGGCTTTCCCTCCGGCCCGGCCGCAGAAAAAAAATCTGCGCCCGGTCCTCCGCTCAATCCCGGCTATATATTCCAATCTCCTGTGCAATAAAACACCTTCAATTCCCGTCACTTAACCAAACCCGGCAACCACCTGCCCGCCTTTCACTGCCAAGTGCACATTAAACACTAAAAATCCGGCCAAATACGTATTTTTGGCAGCTCGCAACGCTATGTATTCATTATTCGTCAAAGAAATACGCGCCTTTCTCAGTTCCCTTATCGGGTATATTGTTATTGTGGTGTTTCTGCTCGCCATCAGCCTGTTTATGTGGATTGTGCCGGGCGAAACCAATGTACTCGATATTGGCTACGCCGGGCTCGACACACTCTTCAGCATTGCGCCCTGGGTGTTTCTGTTCCTCATCCCGGCCATTACCATGCGCTCCTTTGCCGACGAAAAGAAGTCGGGCACCATTGAACTCCTGCTTACCCGTCCGCTCACCGATATGCAGATTATTCTGGCCAAGTATTTTGCCGGACTGGTGCTGGTGTTGTTTTCACTGCTTCCCACGCTGGTTTATTTTTACAGTGTAGGTGAGTTGGGCTATCCTGAATGGAATCTCGACACGGGCGGTACGTGGGGCTCTTACATTGGTCTTTTACTGCTCGGCTCTTCGTTTGTGGCAATGGGCATTTTCAGTTCGTCGCTCACCGACAATCAGATTATTTCCTTTGTGCTGGCTTTTGTACTGAGTTTTTTCTGTTACGTAGGGCTTGAGCAGGTGAGTTCACTTTCACTATTTGGCGCGGCCGATACATTTATTGCATCGCTGGGCATCAATGCACATTACAATGCACTCAGCCGCGGCGTTATCGACACGCGCGATGTGGTGTATTTCCTGAGCTTCAATTTCCTTTTCCTCTTATGTACACGCACCGTGCTCGAAAGCCGGAAATGGTAAAGCCGTGAAAAAGAAAAACAACCGCAAATCCGATCTGCTGAATCTCCTGCTGGGCGTGGGCATTATCGTGCTGCTCAATACGGCATCCAACTATATTTTTGCCCGTTTCGACCTCACCGCCGAAAAGCGTTACACGCTTGATGAAGGTACCCGCGATATGCTGGGCAAACTCAAAGATGTGGTGTTTGTGCAGGTGTATCTCGAAGGCGATTTTCCGCAGGGTGCCGGCGGCTTTAAACGGCTGCGCGACGAAACCCGCATCATGCTGGATGAATTCCGGGCATGGGGCGGCGACAACATTGAATACGAATTCATTGATCCGAACGAAAATCCCGATGCCGCCCAACGCCAGAAACTTGCCGAACAGCTTATGGAGCGCGGCCTGCTTCCGTTCGAAGTAAAAGTAAACGGCGAAGACGGAGCCACTTCCACACAGCGCATTTTTCCCGGCGCTATTGTCACCTACAATGCAAAGAAAACCGTCATCAACCTGCTCAGCACCCGTCGCGGCGCCAGTGGCGATGAACAACTGAACAACTCGGTGCAGGAGCTCGAATACGAGTTTTCAAACGCAATACGCAAACTCCAAACCGTAAACCGTCCGCGCGTAGCCGTGCTGCAGGGCCATGGCGAACTCGACTCACTTTACATGGCCGATTTTGCCGGCGCGCTGGGCGAGTATTACGATCTGGAATATGTAACCCTCAACGACCAGCTGCGTGGCCTGCGCGATACCATGCAAAAGGCCGATCAGATCCGAAACAAATATGCCGCCCTCATTGTAGCACGACCCGATACAGCCCTGAGCGACAAAGAACAGTTTATCGTGGATCAGTTTGTAATGTATGGCGGGCGCGTGCTGTGGATGGTGGATCCGGTGTATGTGGATCTGGACAGCCTTGCACTTACTGGCAATACTTACGGACTGCCCAACACGCTTGGCGTAGAAGACATGCTTTTCCGCTGGGGCGCACGCCTGAACAGCAATCTGGTGCAGGATCGTTACAGCACACCCATAGCCATAAACGTAGCTCCGCCCGGCGCACAGCCGCGCATCGAACGCCGTCCGTGGCTTTTCTACCCCATGCTGCGGCCCGAAAGCCAGCACCCCATAGTGCGCAACCTCGATGCTATCCGCAGTACTTACCTGAGCACGGTAGATACCGTGGAAACCACCTCGCCGGTAAAGAAAACCATCCTGCTCACCAGCTCCAAAGAATCGCGCGTGGTGAATACGCCCACCCGTATTTCACTCGCCATGACCCGCTTTCAGTTCGACCGGCGCATGCTCAACAAGCCGTTTCAGCCGGTTGCGGTATTGCTGGAAGGAAAGTTCGACTCGTACTTCAAAAGCAAATTTCTGCCGGCCGAGATCAAAACCAATCCCATTATCGGTTACAAGGAGCAAAGCCCCGAAACGCGTATGATTGTGATTGGCGACGGCGAAATTGCCGGAAACGATGTGCGCAACGGACAGGCCATGCCGCTGGGTTACGACCGCAATTCGCCGCAAAGCGGGGCATTGTACGCCAACAAGGAGTTTTTGCTCAACTGCATGAACTACCTGCTCGACGGGAAAGAGTTGCTTTCGCTTCGCTCGCGCGAGGTAAAACTTCGTTTGCTCGACCGCGACAGCATTTCGCAGCACCGTTTAAAATGGCAGGCCATAAATACAGGAGTGCCGGTAATTATTGTAGCACTCTTTGGCTTTGCGCGCATGATTTTGCGCATCCGCCGCTATGGCAGCCGCAAGCCATTGCAACCGAAAACAACCTGAATGCAACCGTCTGAAAATTGACGCTGACCACCGGCAAGTTTTTTTGCATTTGCCCGATTCCTGTGCCCATATTTGAAACGCCATCCCGCCAAATAATCTAAGTATGAAAAAAGCATTACTCCCTTTACTCCTTGTGCTTGGCCTTGGCGGCCTTGTATTCTGGCTCGTTACCCGCAATAAGGGAACCACCCTAAGTGAAGAACTCCGCGATTTTGCGGTGAGTGATACCGCCTCGGTAACCAAAGTTTTCTTTGCCACCAAGCAACCCAAATCGCTTACACTTACCAAAGAAAGCAACGGCACCTGGCTGATAAATGGTAAATACCCCGTTCGCCGCGATGCGATGAAAATACTCATGAACACCATTCATGGCCTTTCCGTACGCGAACCGGTGAGCCGTCTGGCTAAAGAAAATATCATCAAAAACCTCGCCGCCAGCGGCACCAAA
Source organism: Bacteroidota bacterium (assembly GCA_020402865.1). Classification (NCBI taxonomy): domain Bacteria; kingdom Pseudomonadati; phylum Bacteroidota; species Bacteroidota bacterium. Next base: position 19,206 of record JADBYT010000009.1, read on the forward strand.
GTCGAAATTTATCAGGGCGATAAACTAGCCAAAGTCTATTTCGTAGGCGGCGAAACACCCGACATGCTGGGCACTTACATGCTGCTGCGTGATGCTGAAACCGGTGCAAACTCATCGGAGCCGTTTATTATGGAACTCAAAGGCTTTAACGGCTACCTCACTCCGCGCTATTCCACCAATCCCGACGACTGGCGCGAGCGGACGGTGTTTAAGTATTTTGTGCCCAACATCCGCTCCATCAAAGTAGAACACCGTGCTTCAAAGGAACAGTCGTTTGAAGTGCGCCAGACCTCGCCAAGTAACGGTTTCGGACTTTATTCCACCAGCGGACAGCCCCTGCCGTTTGACACGGTAGCCGTGAAACAATATTTGTCGTATTTCAATTTCATTGGTCACGAAGGACTCGCTGTCAATCTCAAACCCACGCAGCAGGATTCAATACTACGCAGCACACCTGAGCATATTATTACGGTTACCGATGCGCAGGGTAAAGTAAACCGCGTGGCCTTGTACCTGAAAAAGAACGATGGCATGGCCCCGCAGGATTCCACCGCAGCCATGCCGCCAGCCTACGACCCCGACAGAATGTATGCTTACAGCAGCATGGAAAAGGAAATGGTGCAGGTACAATACTTCGTATTCGGCAAACTGCTTATTACACCTGAATATTTCAGGAAGGCCGGGGAATAGATTTTCGGATAATTTTTGGTTTTTTTTGGAGAAACCCTTGACAAGGGGTGTGGGCGGATTATACCTTTGGGGAAATTAAAAAAGGAAGAAAACATGAAGGAAGCTAAAGAGTCGGTTGAAATTTCATCCATAATTAACCACAAAAATGGCGAGGTTACTTTATTCCTCTCCAACATTTCCGGCGGTCCCATTGTTACCGGCAAAAACATGGAAGACGCCAAATCCAAAATGAAAGATGCATTCGGCATCAGCCTCGTAGCTGCTTCTTTCGAAGATGGCATACACGCCATACACGCCAAAAATAGTTTGCTTGATCTGGAAGAGAAGTTGAAAATCAATGATGTGAAGTTGAACCAGAAATTTGCAAACTGATGCTGAGAAGACGATCCCTCGAAACCATACTCGAAGAAAACGGCTGTTTCCGCAAATCACTCCGCGGCTTAAAAAATGATTATCCCGAAATTTATGCAGCATTAAAGGCTGGTTGTATGGCAGTAGAAGCCTATACCATGCTTGAAGTATTAGAAAACCGATGGCAAAGTCTGGATCAGCATTATTCCATCTGGTTAAAATCGGGTCTTGATTATCCGATTGTGCTTGAAATTAAAGACGAGTATCCCGAACCGGAAGTAATGATACTCGCGCAGAAGCTGGGTATTGCAGCAGAAATTTTGCAGGAAATAAGCGAAGCTACTCATTAACAATTAATTGAACTCAACTTCAACTTGTTAACACCTGTTCAAAAGTTGGTTAAAAAATGCGGGGCAATGCCCCGCATTCGGTTTTGAAAGGGCTAATTTTGCAGGATAATTACATAAAACCAGCTATGAAATTTATTGTTTCCAGTTCAACACTGCTTCGCCAGCTTCAGATGCTGAACGGTGTGCTCAACTCCAGCAACACCCTTCCTATACTTGATAATTTCCTTTTTGAAATAGACAAGGGGCAGCTTACCGTTTCGGCTTCCGACCTGGAAACAACCATGACCACACAGCTCAATGTGGAGTCGAAAGACAGCGGTAATGTAGCTGTGCCGGCAAAACTGCTCATTGACACCCTCAAAACATTCCCCGAGCAGCCACTTACATTTTCGGTTGACAAAAAGCGTTTTGCCATTGAAATTGCCTCTGACCACGGTAAGTACAAAATCACCGGTCAGAATGGCGATGAATTCCCCAAAGCGCCTTCACTCGAAAACGCCAACAACATTGAAATGGATGCCAGCGTGCTTTCACGCGCGGTGGCCAAAACCATTTTTGCCGCCGGTAACGATGAGCTCCGCCCCGTAATGTCGGGTGTGTTTGTGCAGTTTACCGAAGAAAACGCCACTTTTGTGGCTACCGACGCACACAAACTGGTACGCTACCGCCGCAGTGATGTAAAATCAACCGGTGCCGCTTCATTTATTCTTCCCCGCAAACCGCTCAACCTGCTCAAAAATATTCTGAACAGCGTGGAAGGCATTGTACGCATTGAGTACAATCCCACCAACGCACGCTTCTCGTGGGGCATCGCTGCCGACGGCACCGTGGGTACCACACTTGTGTGCCGCCTCATTGATGGTAAATACCCGAATTACGAAGCCGTAATTCCCAAAAACAACCCCAACAAACTGAGCATTGATTCCGGCGCCCTGCTCGGCTCCATTCGCCGTGTATCTATATTCGCCAACAAAACCACCCATCAGGTACGCCTCAAAATTGCCGGCAGCGAACTCAATATCTCCGCCGAAGACCTCGACTTCTCCAACGAAGCCGTAGAACGCCTCACCTGCTCCTACTCCGGCGACGATATGGAAATCGGCTTCAACTCCAAGTTCCTGCTCGATATGCTTACCAACGTGGACAGCGACGAAGTAGTGATCGAACTCTCGGCACCCAACCGCGCAGGTATTCTTCTGCCCGGCAACAAAGCCAACGACGCCGAAGACACACTCATGCTTGTAATGCCTGTAATGCTCAACAACTAAGCATACCCCGGTTTTATATACAACATTGCGGAGAGGTAAATAACCTCTCCGTTTTTTTATTACCTTAATCCAATGACTGAAATAGATAGCCCCGAAAAGCCGGATGAAATGCCCGATTTCCCGGATGATCTGATCACCATAGCCCGCTTTTATTACCTCTACGAAGCCGAATTGCTGGCTGGTAAACTCGAAGCCGAAGGCATTGAAGCATTTATTCCCGATGCCATGACCATAAGTGTGGATCCGTTTCTGGCCAATACCCTTGGCGGCATCCGCGTACAAATACGTCAGGCCGATGCCGCACAGGCGCAGACAGTACTTGCTGCCCTGCAAGAAAACAAGACGCCGCAACCCGGCAAGCCCGAATTTGTAACACACAACGGCAAAAAAATGCGCCTCAACAAAGGTGTGTGCATGGAGTGCGATGCCGCCGGCATTTACATTACGGTGCAGCCGTTTTGGCGTTCAATTCTATCGGGTGTGGTGGCGCTGGGTATTGACCTGCCTTTATCGCCGCCGCGTATTTGCTGGTGCAGCGAATGCAATGCCGAATGGAAGTTGTAAACTAATGCAGCGCGAAAAGTGCAACTATGCTTTCCGGCCGCGCAGCATTTCGCGTTTGCCGGGTGGACCTTGCAGACGTTCCACCATAAATCCGGCGGCCTGAATGTTACGGCGCACCTGACCTTTGGCGCAGTAGGTGGTTAGTATGCCGCCGGTATCCAATGCAAAATACATTTTCTCAAATACCTCCTGTGTCCACAATTCAGGCTGTACACGCGGGGCGAAAGCATCAAAATAAATCAACTCAAATTCGCCGGGCTTTGGTGTAAATGCATCAAGTGTGCAGTGCATTTTTTGCAACGTAAATCCGGTAGTAATCGGAACGGCTTCATTCCACACCGCATCATGCAATTGCGCAAACACGGTTGCATCGCCCTGCGCGCCTTCGTGCAAGGCATAGTTGAGCTGTGTGGCCTGCTGCGGATCAACCGGATAGGCTTCGAGCGACGTGTAATGCACTTGCGCATGGCCTGTTGCCAGCAAAGTAAGCCAGGCATTTAATCCGGTGCCGAAACCAATTTCGAGAATGCGCAATGCCTGCCTTTTTTTAAGCGCCTCGTCAAACCCCATGCGCATAAATACAAGCAGTGATTCCTGTATCGCACCGTGCACTGAATGATAATGTTCATTCAGTGCCGGTACGAACAGCGAGTGAGAGCCGTCGGCCGTAAGGATAAGTTCACGGTGACTGAAATCATTGCTCATGCGCATGCAGGTTACACCGATCGCCTGATTTTGAGTTCGGCATCGAGAACGATGCTGTGCGCTTCGGCAGGCGATTTTGATTTGTTGATGAGTGCCAGCAGGAGCTCGGCAGCTTCGCGGCCAATGGATTCGGCCGGCTGAGCCATTGCGGTGAGCGGCGGCTGCAAGAGCGGAAACACATCAATATCGTCAAAGCTGACCAGCGCCACTTCGTCGGGAATGTGTTTGCCTGCTTCGCGCAGGGCATTAATTGCCGCAATGGCAAGGCGGTTGTTTGCCGTAAAAATGGCATCCACCGCATCAGGCCCCTGCGTAAGCTCCTTTACGGCCGCCGCAGTGGCTTTGTCAACATCGCTGAAAGGCACTTCGCGCAAAAGATTGGTGATGTCGGCCATGCCGGCCTTCGCCAGTGCATCTTTCCACCCAAGCACACGGTCGCGCACCGAACTGAGGTGGGAAGGCCCGATAGAAAGCATGGCAATACGCTTGCGCCCTGCAGCAATCAGATGCTCAACTGCCTTTTCGGCACCTGAGCGGTTGTTTACGCCCACAAACTGCCGGTTTAAACCCGGCAAATCGCGGTCGATAAACACCAGCGGATAGTTTTGCTCAATCATTTCCGAAAACGGCTGTACATCAGTTTGTGCTGTACACACAATAATGCCTGCTGCACGCTGGCTTTGCCGGATAATGTGCAGCAACTGATTTTCGCGCGCCGTATCTTCATCGGCACTGCACACCATCAGGTAATAACCGGCTGTAGAAGCGGCATCCTCAATGCTGCGGGCTATGCGCGAGAAAAAAGGGTTGGAAATGTCGGGCACTATCAGCCCGATAATTTTTGTGCGTCCCGTACGCAGTGAACTGGCTACACTGTTGGGGACATAATTCAACTCGGCAGCTAATTTTCTTACCGCTTCCTGAGTTTCTTTCTTAATCCCAAACTGGCTACCTTTTCCGCTCAAAACCAGTGAGACTAAAGTTGGCGATACGCCAAGCTTACGGGCAATTTCGGCCATCGAAACCTTTGCCATACACTAAATCGGAAGCTGTGAGAATCGGGGGGAAAAGGTCGATGCAGCATTCCGGATGTAAAACTAATCCATTCGGCCGAACCGCAAAATTGTTTAGTAAAAAAATTAGTAACTGGGCGTTTTTAACTGTTAAGAGGTAATCTAAACACCCTTTATCGCTTCAGCAGCCCCAGTCCGACAGGAAATACAATATAAGCGGCACCGGCTACAATGTATATCCATACCAGCAGCCTGAAGGCAATATTGCGCGGGGCTTTGCGTGTGAGCCAAACAGCACCAAGGCAAAGGGGTTGTAAAAAGAGATTAAGCCAGAACGCAACAGCCATTCCGGTACTTGTTTGCCCCGGAGTATGCGTTTCGGCATTGAGCATAAAGAGGAAGAAAATCAAACCTGCCAGACCAGCGATTAATGCTGTGTTGAGCAGTCTTGATTTAGAATTTGGAAATGCCTGACGCATAAAACGAATTTATACAAAAACTCACTTCACTGCCCGAACATTTTGTACAAATGCATGTGCGGCATAGTTTTCGCGTATTTTTACCCTATGAATAAAAAATCGTTTTCCCTTGCGGCCTGCCTGTTGCTGGCTGTTTTTATTCTTCAAAGCAATAAATGCGAGAAAAAAGACGCCACACAGCAAACTGCATCGGCCGATATGGACCGGGTGCGCGACTCGATGCTGAAAGCAGATTCGCTGAGGGCAGCCTATGAAGCAGCTAAACGCGATTCGGTGCGTATAGCCGACGCGCAAGCATATAAGGCCTTGCAAGAGGATTCGACTCTTAAAGCCGACAGTGCCGCTGCCGCACAAATGCATCAGCACCGTCCGCACCCGCCGGCTTTACCGGTGGCGCCTGCTTATAAGGAAGGCCGTGCCGCACTCGATAAGTTTCTGACCGATAATACACGCTATCCCGAGCAGGCGAAGAAAAACAACATTACCGGCTTTGTGGTAGTTAGTTTTCTTGTAAAAACGGATGGCACACTTACTGATTTCCGCATACTCAAAAGCCTCGGCTACGGATGCGACGAAGAAGCATTGCGTGTGGCCAAACTCATGCCGCCATGGAACCCCGGCCGAAAAGACGGAAAAACGGTGGCGATGGAAATGAACGTAACCGTAAAATTCGGCACAAAATGAGGTGGTTGATTTTTGCGGCCGTATTGGGTTTTACCTCCTGTGCGCCGGAAGCGCCCGAGCAACAAACGCCACCGGCCGATACGCTGGCCGCGGAGGAACAATCAATCCCCGACACGGTAGCCTACATTGATACGTTTACTGTGCGTAAACCGCATCCGCTTACTCCGGCCGAAAAGGCCGAGCAGGATTCCATTCTGGCGCATGCCGCCGCAATGGCGCAACAAATAAGCGGCATTCAGAACGATAACGACGAAAGCCGGTACCGCCCTTCGCCAAAGGATGAACAGATTATCCTCAGTCCCGATGCAGCACCGCAGTTCAGCGGTGGCGAGGCAGCCATGAATGCGTGGCTGAAAAAGAACCTCGTGTATCCGCCCACGGCCTGGCAAAATAATGTGCGGGGCATGGTCATGGTGCGTTTTGTGGTGGAAACCGATGGCAGTATCAGCAACGCCACCATTACCCGCTCACTGAGCCCCGACTGTGATGCCGCAGCCATGCAGGCCGTACTGAAAATGCCCAAGTGGCTGCCCGGCCGTAAAGGCGGAAAAGTGGTGCGCACCGTGGTTACCCTGCCCCTGAGTTTTGTGCCGCAGGAGTAATAAGCTGTTAAACCTTGCTAAAGCCCGGCCCCGACATCCTCCGCAGGCAACCGGCTTTTATTATATTTGCGCTGATAACAAATAACATCGCTCGTGAATAACCGAATTTCCCTGTTGCTCAATGTGGTACTGCTTGCTGCGGTAGCCGTTTTATTTTACCTGCATTTCAAGGGCAATGCGTCCGGTACAGAAAGCCCGGTATCTGTAAAAAAAGATTCCGTATCGCCCAAACTTATGTTTGATGTGCCCAAGAATCTGGCCGGTGCGCGTGTATTGTATGTAAATATCGACTCCATTAACCTGCGCTACGATGCCATTACTGATCTTACCCGCGAAACGGAAGCGTACATGAAAAGTCTCGATCAGCGCTACCAGAAGCGCCAGATGGAGGTGCAGGAGCAGTATTCGAAATACCAGCAGCGGGCACAGGCACAAACCATCTCTGCCTCTGAAGCCGAGGCCGAAGAAAAATCAATCAACGCCGGCATGGAAGAGCTGGCTAAAATGGAACGCGAACTGAGCCAGCTGCAGAACAATGCCTTTAAGAAAAACGAAAAGATTGTAACCGAGGTTTCTTCCTACTTCAAAGAGTACAGCAAAACCAAGGGCATCGACTTTATTCTGGGCTACGGCAGTGCCAGCAATGTGCTTTACGCCAACGACAGCCTTGATGTAACGGCCGATGTGCTGAACGCACTCAACGCCACTTATCGTCAGACCAAGGGCGGCAAGAAATAATATTCACACACTGCCACATTACACCGGCCGCTCGAACTGTGTTCCTGCGGCCGGTGTTTAATTCATACACCACCATGAGCCAGATCAACACCTCCATGCTGCTTACCAAAATTATGTCGGTAGGCGAATTTCACGATGTATTCCGCATTGGCAACCGCCACCAGCCCACGGGCGATATTCCGCTGGCCGAAGCCGAACTGCGATTCAATTTGATGAAGGAGGAAAACGAAGAATACCTCGATGCCTGCCGCAAAGGCGATCTGGTGGAAATTGCCGATGCCCTCGGCGATCAGCTATACATTCTCTTCGGCACGATTCTCCGCCACGGACTTCAACATAAAATTGAAGAAGTGTTCGACGAGATTCACCGCAGCAACATGTCGAAATTAGATGCCGACGGAAATCCGATTTTCCGCGAAGACGGGAAAATTCTGAAAAGCGAATTGTATTTCCGCCCCGACATCAAAACAGTGCTGGAGCGGTAATTAAACGTTAGTTAGCGAATATCAAACCCGGCCACCTTATGGCCGTCGCCGGTTTGTACAAAAAACGTGCAGTTCTTCGTTTCGCCGTTACTTAATTCAACCCAATATGTAACGGCATGCACCGGAATCTGTGTATTGTCGATATTGGTATCCAGAATACCGGCAAGGCGGCTCAACTTTACATTACTTGTTTTGCTGAATTGTTGTGTGGCAATATTAAGCACCTGCCCGATCTGGTCTTCGCCGAGGTAAGTGGCATCACCGTCTTTGAGCAGCGCGTCTTTATTTCCGGCCAGCATGCCGCTCAGGTATCTGTTTGCCGAAGCTGCCGAAGCCGCGTACGACGCTATTTCAGCAGCCGAGAGTTTGTACACATTTTTCACCGCACCATCGTCTATTTTCACTTCTGTTTCGGCACCCATTGCCGCGCCCAGCTCCTGCGCTTTTACTGCCATGGCAATAGCCACACGCTGGTTGTCGAAACCGAGGCGTTTGCCCAGTGCAGAGGTGCCTGTTTCAATTTCCGAACTGCCGTTGCCGCTAATGTTGGTGGTTACCGTTACCGTTCCGGTTTCGAAATGTGCGCGCAACGCATTACCGGTTTCCATATTCTTCTTGATCTGCTCGCCGAGCTGACCGCAACCGGCCAGCAGCAGCACAACGGCAAAAATGGAGAGGGCTTGTTTCATGGAGGGAATGGTTAATGGTGATTCCAGGGTTTCTCCACAAAAAGGCGTACGATGAGTACAGCGCCTGAGATAAGGAGAATTAATCCTGCAATGATGTTTACCTTGTGAATGAATGTTTCGTTGAGGTATTGCTTGATGCGGCCGGCGGCGAGTGATTTAAGTACATCGCTGCCGAGGATGGTGAGCAGTGTGGCCGCAAAAAACAGGAAGATGAGCAACGGATTGAACTCGAAATTTTTGGAGGCCAGACTGAAAGCGCCCATCCAGAGAATAATCACAAACGGATTAAACATATTCATGAGAAATCCTTTGAGCGCCATTGAGCCGATGGTGGGTGTAACCGGCTCTATCGCTTCGCCATTGTCTATGCTTTGCATTTGAGGTTTACGCAAAATCTGCGCAAGTCCGTAGCCGATCAGCAATACACCGCCGGTGAGTCCAACCACAATGGAATATTTCGGGTCCATAATGATTTTCGAAATTCCGAAATAGGTAAGCAGCAGATAGACCAGATCACTGATAAATATGCCACCGGCCATGGCTATGCCCGAACGGTAACCATAGCGCAAACTGGTTTGGATAAGTCCGAAGAAAGCGGGCCCCAGTGAAAAACTGAGCGCAAGACCAAGAATCATTCCCTGACCGATGGCGCTGAACATGAGTTATACGGTTTGAGTTTTGAATTCGCCAACAACCGCTTTCCAGCTTTCCAGCCGATCGGCTTTAATTACGCGCGGGAACTTGTGCTGTCCGCCGGTTTTACCCTGGCGGCGCATCCATTCGCGGAACGCCTCAACGGGGACAATTTCCACAATTACTTCTTTCAGAGCTGCTGTACGTTCTACCCGGTAATCGTCGTTCAGATCTTTCAGGATATCATCAATACAAGTGCGCAGTGTGTTTACATCCACCTGATCGTTGGTGCCGATGTACCAGTGATGTGCAAAGAGGTTTTCGTAATTGATACCGGCCACGGTAAACTCATTGATGGTGATATTGAGTTTTTCAGACGCAAGATCCACCGCGCGGTTCATATTGTCTTGCGAGAGATGCTCGCCGCAAAGGCTGAGGAATTGTTTGGTGCGGCCGGTAATCAGTATTTCTGCGTTTTCTACAGAAACGAATTTGATGGTGTCGCCAATGAGGTAGCGCCAGGCACCTGAGCAGGTGCTGATGAGCAGCGCATACTCAGTATTTTCTTCCACTTCGGCAATGGTGAGTGTTTGCGGATTCCTCACCATCGATCCGTCGTTGGCAAAATTATCTTCGTTAAACGGCACAAACTCGAAGAAGATGCCATTGTCGAGCTGAAGGCGCTGCGCAGAGGCATCGGGATGGTTTTGAAACGCCATAAAGCCTTCGGAGGCCAGATAGGTTTCGAGGTAGCTGATGGGACGGCCGAGCAGTTTATCGAGGCTTTTCTTGTAGGGTTTGATGGATACACCGCCCCACACGTACAGCTCAAGATTGGGCCAGATTTCGTGCACGTGGCTTACGTTATAGTGCTCGCAGATGCGTTCAAACAAAATCTGGATCCAGGCCGGCACGCCGCAAATAACGCCAATGTCCCAGTTTTTGGCATTGCGCACCATTTCGTCGAGTTTATTGTCCCACTCACGTTCGCGCGAAATGCGCCGGCCGGGTTTGTAAAAATGCTGGAACCAGAACGGAATGTTTCCGGTGGTGATGCCGCTGAGATCGCCGGAGTAGTAGGTGCCGTTGTAATTGAGGTGTGTGCTTCCGCCGATCATCAGTATGCCTTTTTCAAAAAAATCGGGCGGCAGGGTGTAATGATTGAGTGCCATAAGCTGGCGGATACTGGCCCGGCGGATGGCACGCAGCATGTCTTTGGTAACGGGAATATGCTTGCTCGACGATTCGGAAGTGCCGGAGCTGAGGGCAAAATATTTTACGCGTTCGGGCCAGCATACAAATGCTTCGCCGTTGAGGGTACGGTACCACCATTTGCGAAACATGGAATTGTAATCATGCACTTCAACCGTGCGGCGGAATGCGCCCACAGTATCGGCATCGGCAAGCAGGCGGGTAAACTGGTAATGTTCGCCAAAAGCAGTAAACTCGGCCTTTGCCAGCAGCTTTTTCAGGGTACGTTCCTGCATCCGCCAGGCATCGCGGCGACGCAGCTTGGGCAACTTCTTCTGAAGCGCCAGCGTATTTTTCAGAATAGAACCCAGAATGGCCATATCAAATTACGTTATCGGTGGAGGATACGTGAAACAGCTAAAGCAAGCAGGGCTTGTTTGTTCAGCGAATGTAGCGGAAATCATGTCCGCTTTTTATGTTTCGCAGCGACTCAAGGATGAGATGGATCACATTTTCCACATCATCGCGGTGAACACTTTCAACGGTGGTGTGCATATAGCGCAGCGGCAAGGAGATAAGCGCCGAGGGCACACCGCCGTTTGAGTAGGCAAAGGCATCGGTATCGGTGCCGGTTGTGCGCGAGGCAACTTCGCGCTGGAACGGAATTTCGTTTTTGTTGGCCGTATCAATAATGAGCTGAAGCAGTTTATTGTGTACCGCCGGACCATAGGTAAGTGACGGGCCTTTGCCTGAAGCAATATCGCCCTGCGCCACTTTGTTCATCATGGGCGTTTGCGTATCATGCGTTACATCGGTTACAATGGCCACATCGGGCTTAATGGTTTCGGTAATCATTTCGGCACCACGCAGGCCTACTTCTTCCTGCACCGAGTTTACGATGTACAGCGCAAAAGGCAGCTTTGTTTTTTTCTCGTGCAGCAAACGCGCCACTTCCGCAATCATAAAACCACCCATGCGGTTGTCGAGCGCGCGCCCCACAAAGTAGCGGTTGTTGAGCATCATGAACTCATCTTCATAAGTCACCACACACCCTACATGAATGCCCAGTTCGGCCACTTCCTTATCGCTCGAACAGCCGCAGTCGAGAAAAATATTTTTCAGCGTGGGCGCTTCTTCACGGCCCGGTTCGCGGGTGTGAATGGCCGGCCAGCCAAAAACGGCTTTCACTATGCCTTTATCGGTATGAATATTCACCCGCTTGGAAGGTGCAATCTGATGATCGGAACCACCGTTGCGGCGCAGGTAAATAAATCCTTCTTTAGTAATGTAATGCACAAACCAGGAAATTTCATCGGCATGTGCTTCAATCACTACTTTATATTTTGCATCAGGGTTAATTACACCCGCAACTGTTCCGTAATTATCTGTAATGTAAGTATCTACATACGGGCGTACATAATCAAGCCAGAGGCGCTGGCCGGATGATTCGAAACCTGTAGGGGATGCATTATTGATGTATGCCTCCAGAAAAGCCAGCGACTTCTCTGTGAGCAGGGATGTTTTCTTCTTTTTTGATTTTGCCATAACAGCTACTTCATGTTTCTGTAAAGATAAGAACTGAATTCACTTAAAACCATTACCCTAAAATAATCTAAAACCACTATCTTGGCATTAGTAATTTGATTGCCAAATTAAATCCAGTTCTAATTACACTCAACACACCAATGAAAAAAATCAAATTAGCCGGAATTCTGGGTGGTTTGCTCACACCATTCCTGATGTTTGCCGGCCAGGGAGAAGGCGGACAGCCGCTGAGCTTCAAATTTTCGGATGCCGCCACGCGCGTGCCCGTAGCCATTACACCTGCTTTCAATGTCGATTCGGTAATGAGTGCCGCCTTGCAGCAGGATGCCGTAAAAGGGGCTTACAAATTTGGCTACAACCACTATGCGAACTACAACCTGCGCAATTCAGGCGTGTGGCAGACCTTGCCCGACGGCACCCGTTTCTGGCGCATGGGAGTGCGCTGTCCGGGCGCGCTTTCGGTAAACCTGGCCTTCAACAATTTCCACCTGCCCGAAGGGGCAAAGCTGTTTGTTTACAGCCCTGATCATTCGCAAATTCTCGGCGCATTTACCTCATCGTCGAACTTTGCCGATCAGCTTTTTGGAACCGAGCTTATTGCGGGCGAAGAAGTTGTTGTAGAATATTCAGAGCCTGCTGCCGTAAGCGGTCAGGGCACACTGAATATTTACCGCATTACACATGGTTTCCGTGGTGTGGCCGCATATGTAAGCAATATTTCGCGCGGCTTTGGCGACTCCGGCTCGTGCAACAACAATGCAAACTGCCCCGGAGGCGCAAGCTGGAGCGATCAGAAACGCTCGGTGGTGTGCCTCGTGTCGGGTGGCAGCGAATTTTGCACCGGCGCATTGGTCAACAATACCTGCCAGGACGGCACGCCCTACGTACTCACCGCCGACCATTGCGGCAGTGCCGACGGAAGCTGGGTATTCCGCTTCAACTGGGAAGCCGCAGGCTGCACCAATCCGGCCACAAACCCCAGCTCGCAATCGCTCAGCGGCGGCACTGCACGCGCCAGCAACCCCGGCTCCGATGTACACCTCTGCCAGATCAACTCAGCCATTCCGGCCAGCTACAACGTATATTACTCAGGCTGGTCGAACGCAAACGTAGTGGCCGACAGCGCCTGCTGCATACACCACCCTGCGGGCGACATCAAAAAAATAACCTGGGCCCGCAACCCCACCATTTCTGCCACCTACGGCAGTGCCGACTGCTGGCGCACCACGCAGTGGACATCAGGCGTTACCGAACCCGGTTCGTCAGGCTCGCCCCTGTTTGATCAGAACCACCGCATCATCGGGCAGCTCTTCGGAGGCCCCTCGGCGTGCAATGTACCCGCAAGCAGCCTCAACGACTACTACGGTAAATTCTCCACCTCGTGGAACACCGGCACCACGCCCGCCACACGCCTCCGCGACTGGCTGGATCCCTGCAACACCAATGCCGTAACGCTCGACGGGTACGACCCCAACACACCCACCGCTGCGCTCGATGCGCAAATGGCCGCCGTGGTTTCGCCCTCGGGCAATTACAGCGGATGCTCCGCCACACAAAACGAAAATATTGTGGTAAATCTGCGCAATGCCGGACTCAACACACTCACCAGCTGCACCATTAACTGGCAGATTGATACCAATGCGCCCACCGCCTACAACTGGACCGGCTCGCTCAACAGCGCTCAAATTGCTACGGTAACGCTGGGCAACATCGCATTGCCTGCCGGCTCGCACACACTCACGGTAACCGTATCGAACCCGAACAACGGCACCGACGGAAACAATGCAAACAATACCACCGTTTCCACCTTCACCTTTACCGTGATCGGCACCGCCATGCTGCCCGTGGCCGAAAATTTCCAGAACACACCCTTCCCCGGTATCGACTGGCAGATCATCAACACCGATAACGATGTAACCTGGGCACGTTCCACCACCGTGGGCAACGGCAGTACGGCCTCCATGTTTGTGGATAATTTCAACACCAACACAGCAGGCAAAACCGACAGCTACGTTACACCCGTGCTCAACTTTGGCAGTGTAACCGCCCCCGCCGCCATTACGTTTGATGTGGCTTACGCCCGCTATAGCAGCACCTACTCCGACACACTCGGCGTATTTGTAAGCACCGACTGCGGCCTCACCTGGACACAGGTGTTCCTCAAAGGAGGCACCACGCTGGCCACTGCGCCCGACAATAGCAACGTCTTTACGCCAAACGCTTCGCAGTGGCGCACCGAAACGGTGAACCTCAACAGCTACATTGGCCAGTCGTCAGTGCGTATTGCGCTGCGCAACATTGGCGGCTACGGCAATTTCCTGTACATCGACAACATTAACATTACCGTAGGTGCTCTTGCCGTAAACAGCCTTCAGGCAGGCACACCGGCGGTATATCCCAATCCCTCGGCCGGCGGCCTCTTCACGGTTGATTTCAGCCAGACACCTGCCGCCGAAGTACAGTGGTCGGTAATTAACGTAGCCGGTCAAACGGTTAAAGCCGGTCAGCAAAACAATCCTACTTTGCTGCCGCTCGATCTTTCGGCACTGGCGCCGGGCGTGTATTTCCTGCAGCTGCAAACAGAGGCGGGAGTAACTACGCAGAAGATCAGTATTACGGCGAAGTTGTAGGTAGTTTTAATGAGTATAAAGTGCGGGGGTGCCGGGATGGTGCTTCCGCACTTTTTTGTTTTGTGTTGTTTTGTTGGGGGGGATTCTTTAGGACGGTATTTGCATGGTGCGGAATCTATCAACAATATTTAATATAATAATTCCGTATTTTGTAGCTAAGAGCTTCCAGTAATTATGCAATAAAAATGAGCACAATTAAATTCATCATTCTATTGTATTTGCTTTCTTTCACCTCATGTTATGGTAGTAAAGAAAGTAGAAAAATAAAAAGAAGTAGTGATGTAATCAGAACATCAAAAGTAATTTTATATGCACATCATGACGGTGCGATAAGTTTTTTTAGTTTATATCTTCGAGAAAATAATTTCTTTACTATTAGAACAAATTCAGCGTATTTACATGACTTTTATGCTGGAACGTGGACAGAAAACAATGACACAATCAGACTGAATTATATTGACGGACATAAACCAGACTATGTCTTAGATTATGCAGTGAGGACTGAAAATGAAGTTATTTTTGATCGAGTAAACAGGGCAACAAAAATGACACTGACAATTATTTACACTAACAAAAAGTGATACTAAAAGCCTGCGCGCAATAGTTTTATAATATGGCTTGTAATATTCTGGGACGTTATACATCTATAATCGGTTAGAATTGCATAAGTGTTTCATGTGCATTCCCTTATTCTAAAAGAATCAAAAAGTAAACTATAAATCATTAAAAATTGACTACTGATTCTCCAACAACCAACTATGAAATTTATCCCGACTCAAATCTCCCGTATAAGTAGAAATTACCTTCCCGTTTCCATCTAAAAGTGCAAATACCGGATTATGCCCACTGTGCGTAAGTTCAATTTGAAAACCGCTGTAATACTCTCCTGTCCAAACAAAATTTCGTTTGTTAGCAGACAATGCAGCTCTTTTCGAATCAGACAACCTTATTCTTTCATCCACAAATAAATTTTCGAAAATAAAATTTGTCTGAATAAGCGATTTTATACTATCACTAAAAAGTATTTTATTCTCAAAATCCCGGCAATTGACACAGGCTAAACTATTAAAGCATATTACTGTTTTCTTATGACTATTTTTTCCTCTAAGAATGGCATCGTCTATCTCAAAACCGGTTTGATAATTTCTATAGTACTTACGATATAATGAATCATTTTGACACAGTGAATCGACAGTTCGGGAGCGATGATGATGACTAACACTACTATTTGTACATCCCAATAAATAACAAACGAAAATAGTTACGAAAGGGGCAATCAATTTATTGAGCGTGTTATTTAGTTTCATTGGGAGTTATATCTCTAACCAATAAATATCGTGAATCTACCCTTACTTCGACTTTCAAAATCAAAACAATCTCATCCTGCTTATCTTATGAAATTTCCTATATTCGGTTTACCAAAACCGGAAATCCATTTATGAGGCACTACTTACTACTGGCTGCAACGCTGCTCGTTTTCAGCACCGGGGCGATTGCGCAAACCGATACGGTAAAGGCCACTACCCTGCCGCCGGCTCAGGAAGCCGAGAAGTTTTACAACAGCGGCACCACCAAATTCAACAGCAGGCAGTACACCGAGGCCATTGCCGATTTTAACAAGGCCATTGAGCTGCGGGCCGATTTTGAGCAGGCGTATTACAACCGTGCCCTTTCGCGCATGGAGCTTACGCTGGTGAACGGTGCGCTTGACGATTTTTCGAAGTGTATTGAGCTGAATGCCGGCAACGACAATGCCTGGTACGGGCGCGGCATGGCGCGGCTTTCGATGGGCGATAAAAAGAGCGCGCTGGTTGATTTTTCGAAAGCCACTACGCTCAATCCGCAAAACGACAAGGCCTGGCACCAGAAAGGCGTGCTGCTGTTTGAAGAAGGCGATTACAAAACGGCCCTGAGCGATTTTGACAAAGCCCTGCAGCTGAACACCAAAGATGCCTACTACTGGAACGACCGTGGCAGCTGCAAACGGCAGCTGAACGACTTAGACGGGGCGCTGGCCGATTATCAGCAGGCCAACCGCGTAAATCCGGGCCTGTACTTTGTACACAACAACCTGGGCAGCGTGCGCCGTATGAAAGGCGATCTGAAAGGCGCCGTGGAAGCCTACACCGTGGCCGTGAACCTGAAAACCGATTACTACGTGGCTTACAACAACCGTGGACGCGCCAAGTTTGAACTGGGCGACTATGCCGGTGCCATTTCCGATTTCAACCGCGCCATACAGCTCAAAAACGATTATGCCTTTGCCTACGTAAACCGCTCGGCGGTGCGCTACAGGCAGCGCGATTACAAAGGCGCAGTGGAAGACTGCAACAAAGCCATTCAGCTGAACGACAGCTACGCCGAAGCCTACCTGAACCGCGGCATTGCCAAAGAAATGCTGCGCGATGCCACCGCCTGCAGCGATTTTAAACAGGCCGCCGCGCTGGGTTCGGAACAAGCCAAACAATATCTCAACGATTGCGAATAAGGAGGCATGTGTATGAAAAAGATACTGACTATTGTGGCTGCCGTGTGCATGCCGGTGCTTGTGTTTTCGCAGGATGTGTCGTTTGACGAAAAGAACTTTCCGGGAAAAGACAAAAAGGAAATTAAAGAAGCCCGCCGCAATTTCGACGACGGCAACAGCGTGTTTGAGCAGGCCATGGCCGTTCAAAACAGCGTGCTGAAACGCTTTGTGTCCGAAAACCACTATTACCCCAACGGCATAAACGAACTGGCCGGCGCGGGTGCCGAAGGTTTTATCATGGCGCGCGATGCCTATCTGAAAGCCAATGCGTTTAATCCGAACAATGCGCAGCTGAATTTTCGGCTGGGTGTATGTTATTACAATATTCCCAAACAAAAAATGATGGCGCTGGCCTATCTCGAAAAAGCGCAGAAGCTGAATCCGAATGTGGATGCCGATTTGCAATACTACCTCGGACGCGCCTATCATTTAACGGCGCAGTGGGACAAAGCCATTACCGCTTACCGCGCCTGGCAGCAGCCGCTCAACGCAAAGCCTACCGATAACCGCGACAAAATTGCCGATGCCAACCGTAAAATAGGCGAATGCCTGAACGGCAAGGAATACGAGAAAAATCCGGTGCGCGTGTTTATCGACAACCTCGGAAATGCGGTAAACAGCAGCGATGCGGAATATACACCCATCATTACCGCCGACGAAGCAACCATGATTTTCACTTCGCGCCGTCCCGGCACCACCGGCGGCAAGCGCGATGAAGACAATCAGTATTTCGAAGACCTTTACCTCACCACATGGACCAGCAGCGGCTGGAGCACGCCGGTAAACATGGGCAAACCGGTAAACAGCGAAGACCACGACGCCACCGCAGGCCTCTCGCCCGACGGGCAGCGCATGTACATTTACCGTCCGCGCAACGGCGGCGATTTGTACGAAAGCATCCTTACGGGCACACTTTGGTCGGAGCCGGAGCGGATGAACAAAAACATCAATTCCGAAGGGCACGAATCGTCGGTGTCGGTTTCTTTCGACGGAAAAAAACTTTACTTCGTAAGCGACCGCGAGGGCACGCTGGGCAACCGCGACATCTGGGTTTCGACCATGGATGCCAAAGGGCGCTGGGGCGAGTCGCAGAACCTCGGACCGGGCATAAACACCATGTACGGCGAAGAAGGTGTGTTTATGCATCCCGACGGAAAAACGATGTATTTCAGTTCGCAGGGCCACAAAAGCATGGGTGGCTACGATATTTTTAAATGCGAATGGAAAGACGGAAAATGGAGCGAGCCCGAAAACCTCGGCTGGCCCATTAACGGCCCCGACGATGATGTGTTTTTTGTAGTATCGGGCAATGGCCGGCGCGGCTATTTCTCATCGAACAAAGCCGACGGACTGGGCGAAAAAGACATTTACAAAATTACGTTCCTCGGTCCCGAAAAGCCGCTGGCACTCAGCAGCGAAGACAACCTGATTGCAGGTAACAATGTGCCGGTGAAAACCATTACAGCCGCGCAGCAGGTAGAAATAAAAACCGCGCAGCTTACCCTGCTCAAAGGCACCATAACCGATGCCATGACGCAGAAGCCCGTGGGCGCTACCATTGAACTGGTTGACAACGAGCGGCAGCAGGTAATTGCTACGTTTCCGGTAAACAGTTCCACCGGAAAGTACCTCGTATCGCTGCCCTCAGGTAAAAACTACGGCATAGCGGTGAAGGCCGAAGGCTATTTGTTTCACTCCGAAAACTTCGACATTCCGGCCATAGCCAGCTATCAGGAAGTGCAGAAAGACATAGCCCTGAAGCCGGTGGCCGTGGGCAGTGCCATTGTGCTGCGCAATGTGTTTTTTGATGTGGGCAAAGCCACGCTCCGCCCCGAATCGTTTACTGAGCTTGACCGCTTAGTGGCGCTGCTGAACGATGTGCCCACCATGCGCATTGAGGTTTCGGGGCATACCGACAACCGGGGCTCGGCCGAGATGAACAAAAAACTCTCGCAGGACCGCGCGAAAGCCGTGGCCGATTACCTCATCAGCAAAGGCATAAAAGCCGAGCGCATTGTGTGGGCCGGCTATGGTTTTGATCAGCCCATGGCATCGAATGACACCGAGGCCAACCGCCAGCTGAACCGCCGCACGGAGTTTAAGATTCTGAGCCGGTAACACACGCAAAAATCCGTACCTTTAACAATTGCAAAAGCTATTGTGTAAAGGAATGAAACGTTTGCATCGCTTACTCATTTTACTTGTGTGTTTCAGCGGATTGATGATTCCGCTGCGTGCCGCTTACATACTCATCCCGATGGATGAAACACAGCGCAACCACCTCAAAGCCTACGGCATTACCTACTGGGTGCTCGAAAAAGGCATAGAGGCACAGTGGCTGCTCAACTACCGCTACGGCAGTTTCCTGTTCAAATACGATAAGGCTTTTGAAAACGAATGCCTTGTGCGCGGCGTGTCGTTTGAAGTAATTCCCGATGCCAAGACAAACGCCATACTGGCCGAAATTGCCAACCCGGAAGTAAACATGGATGCGGTGAAACTTGAAAAGCCGCCCAAAATTGCCGTGTACACACCCGGCGGCAAACAGCCGTGGGACGATGCCGTGACACTGGTGCTTACCTACGCCGAAATTCCGTACGAAAAAGTGTATGACGAAGAAGTAATGCTGGGCAAGCTGCCGCTTTACGACTGGCTGCACCTGCATCACGAAGATTTTACCGGGCAGTATGGCCGTTTCTGGGCCGGTTTTGCCAATGCACCGTGGTACCGGGCCGAAGTGGCCGATAACGAAGCCACGGCACAGAAACTGGGCTTCCAGAAAGTATCGCAGCTTAAGCTGGCGGTGGCGCATAAAATACGCGAGTTTGTGGGCAACGGCGGCTTTCTGTTTGCCATGTGCTCGGCCACCGATTCTTATGACATTGCCCTTGCGGCCGAGGGCGTGGATATTTGCGAAAGCATGTTTGACGGCGACCCGGCCGATCCGGGAATGAACAACAAAATGGATTTCTCGAAGTGCTTCGCCTTCCAGAATTTCGTGCTCAAAACCAATCCGCGCGAATACGAATTTTCGGATGTGGACACCTACTTCACCCGCGAAATGCGCGGACTGAATGAAGACAATGATTATTTTACACTGTTTGATTTTTCGGCCAAATGGGATCCGGTGCCCACCATGCTTTGCCAGAACCATAAAAACATGGTGAAAGGATTTTGGGGACAAACCACCGGTTTTGATAAAACGAAAATCAAACCCGGCGTGCTCATTATGGGCGAAAACAAAGCCATTAACGAAGCCCGCTACATACATGGCGAGTATATGAAAGGCATGTGGACGTTTTACGGCGGCCACGATCCGGAAGATTACCGCCATAAGGTAGAAGAACCGCCCACAGAACTTGAACTCTATCCCACATCGGCGGGCTATCGTTTAATTCTTAACAATATTCTGTTTCCCGCCGCACGAAAAAAGCACCAGAAAACCTGACCAACGCTGCGATAAACAGAACGTTCAAACTACACACCAACTTACATTACATCAATGAAATCAATTCAGTTTCTGATTGGCGCGGCGGCGGCCTCGCTTTTTGCATTTCCGCTTTCGGCACAGGAGAAAAAAAATAAACCCGAAAGCACACTGAAATTTACCGTGGTGAAAGAAGCAAAAGCCACAAGTGTAAAAGATCAGTACCACTCAAGCACCTGCTGGATTTTCTCTACACAATCGTTTCTCGAATCGGAGTTTATGCGCATGGGTAAAGGCGAAACGGATCTTTCGGAAATGTGGCTGGTGCGTTGCGGATATATTGAGAAAGCGAAAAAGTACATGCGCATGATGGGCAAAACAAACTTTGCTCCGGGTGGCGAACCGCATGATGTGATAAACCTTGCTGCGCAATACGGACTGATGCCGCAAAGTGCTTACGCCGGTATGCCTGCCGGTGAAAGCAAAGTGAAACACGGCGAAATGGACAATGTGCTCAAAGCCATTCTTGATGCCCAGCTGCGACTTGAAGAAAAGCAACTTAATCCGAACTGGCTTGCCGCATTTACAGCTGTGCTGGACGCCTACCTCGGTGCGCCTCCTGTTACCTTTGAGGTGAACGGTAAGAAAATGAATTCAAAAGAGTATGCAGCTTCGCTGGGTTTCAATGCAGCTGATTATGTAGGGCTTACTTCATTTACGCACCAGCCTTTTTACAAACCGTTTGTACTGGAAATTCCCGACAACTGGTCGTGGGGCATGTTTCAGAATGTGCCGCTCAACGAGTTCAGCGCCATTACCGACAATGCGCTGATGAATGGTTATACGGTTGCCTGGGGCGCAGATGTATCTGAATCGTATTTCTCGCACCGAAGTGGTATGGCCATTGTGCCGGAAAAAAGCATGGACGATATGCGCAAAGGCGAAAGAGATTCGCTCTGGCTGGCTCCGTGCAAGGAAAAAACAATCACCCAGCTCATGCGTCAGGAAGCATTCGACAACCTGAGTACGCAAGACGACCACGGCATGCAACTCACCGGCATTTCAACAGACCAGACCGGGAAACGCTACTACATGGTAAAAAACTCATGGGGCACCAGCAATGAACTTGGCGGCTATTTTTATTGCTCGGAAGCATATTTCCAATACAAAACAGTAAGCATCCTCGTACACAAAAGCGCAATTCCGAAAGAGATTGCGAAGAAGATAGGTTTGTAATTTCCACAACATGAGCAATTATTTTAGTTGGGACGATCTGAAGCAGTTGAAGGCTGTGGAAGGACATACACTGAACCGGGTGATTTATCACTACTGGCAGAACGTGGCCAAACCGGGCGAGGCTTTTGAGTTTTTAGACAAACTCGAACTCGAATTTTCGGAAGGGAAAAAACTCATCATCGGCACCTCCGAAGAAACGGAAGCGGCGCTGGCATTGGCCATGGACTTTGATGCCGAAAAGCAGCATTTCCTTTTGCTTCACGAGTTTGGCGGCAAGCTGGGCATGCGCTCAGCCGATCTTTCGCAAAACGACCTTTGGACACCTGTACTTCACCACACACTGATAAGCTGCGACCTTGTGAAAGAAGGTGAATCATACCGCACAGACGCTGTGCTCCTCAATTTCGGCGAAGAAAAATTAGAAGTGCGCCCCAACGTAGAAGGCCTGCTGGTAGAGCCTTTTGAAGACATTTAAAAACCCTGTCATTTCTTCCTGCACCGGTTGTGGGAAAGAAATGACAGGGTTTTTATGTTGCCGTTATTGCGAATCTATGCTGTAGCGGCAAAAATGAAATACAATTACTCGCTTACACGAATTACCCCTTCGCGCGGTTTGCGGGCATTTTCGGTTGAACCGTTTCCATAGCGCCAGCCCAGCACAATGCCTCCGCGAAGCATGGCACGATAACCGCTCACATCATCGAGGCCGGTTACCTGTGTGCCAAGCGAACAAAAGAGTGATACATTCAGATTCTGACTGGGCTGAATAAGCACACCATTTACCACACCCACTGATGAAAACCACGTGCGGGTGAGTTCACCCGCGCCGGGCTGCGGAAAGGGCCCAAAAATGGGACGCGTATAATTCACCTGTCCGTATTCCCATGTAAGCCCTACAAAATAGCTTGAGAAATTCTGACCCGAGGGATAATAGCGAAGATCGAATCCGGAGCTGAATACTTTGTTCCGGTTGTAATAATAGAAATCCGGATAGCCGATATTGTCGGGCTGCAAACCGCTTAGTCCGCTCAATCCGAACGAAAGCGGGAAACGCAGCGAAACATTGTCTTTAAATACATTGACTTCGTAGCTTAACGAGATAATGCCGGGAAGCAGATCAGTAACATTAAGTCCGATCAGGTGTTTCCGCTTGAAGCCATTACTGTCGGGCAACATGTTACGGGTAGAAGGTGCGCGTGATGAACTGCTGGAAGCAGGGCGCTGAGACTGTGATTTAGGCGCTACAAACACATCGCTGTGCCCGTCGGCATAAACCACTTTGCGCACTTCAGCAGTTTTAATTACATATACAGGGCCGCTTCCGTTATCGCCTTTTTTATACTTGATTTCCGAAGCCGAAACTTCGGTTACCTGAATGATCATCTTCTCGCCGTTGGTGCGATAAAGCGTATCCTGTGCCTTTGCAATAAATGATGTACACAGTACAAATAGTGTGAGCAAAAATTTGAATTTCATAACTTATGCTTGTTAATGAATAAGACGTGTAATGTGTTAAAAGTTGCTTCCCAAATATAGGTAAATGTATTCGTGTTATATTTATGAGAGATGTTAGTATTTTCCGCACTTTCAATAATGCTCGATGCACTTAGCGGCGAATTGGTACTGAGTGCCTTTCTGCTGCTTTGCGCAATGGTAGCGCTGATTACGTTTTTAGTAATGTGGATCATTCGTAAACGCAGGAAATAATGCCGTTCTGGGGTGCTTTTGTCTTTACTGTGTTTAGTGAGTGGCTGCTGTTCAGCGGCTTTTCGCGGTATGCGCTGAAGCTTACGCTCTTTTTTATCGTGCTCCTAAATTTAGTAACCTGGCCGGTAATAAACTGGCTTTATGCCACCACGGCTATTCCGCTCTGGCAGCTGGAAACGGGTGTGTGGCTGGTGGAATCTGTAATCATAACCATACACTGGCAATGGCCGCTTTGGCGGGGAGCCGTTGCTGCACTGCTTATCAACGCCGGAAGCTGGGGCATTGGCAGTGTGCTTGAACACGTTTTTTTCGGCCAATGAAGCAGCGCAGCTCCCTGACACTTTTGCTGCTTGGTGCGGCACACGGCCTGAACGATTTTGTGGCCGGGGCGCTGCTTGCGTTTTGCAGCCGCACACTACCCGGCAGTGAAACCGCCGTGTGGTTTACGGTGTATGTGGCCTTAGCCTTTGCCGCACAGGTGCCGCTGGCGCTGATAGCCGATAAATTTCCGCAATGGCGCTGGTGGCTGGCGGGGGCGCTTACACTCATTGCCGCAGCAGCCATGTTAGGAAGCACGCACACAGGTGTGGCAGTTGTACTGAGCGGCGTGGCATCGGCAGCGGTGCACGTGGCGGGCGGTGCGTGGGCCTTGCAGCTAAAGGTGCCACAAGGTTTAGGTGCCGGTGTGTTTGCCGCGCCCGGCATTGTGGGCCTTACGCTGGGCGGATTTGCACAGCTGCATGGATTTACGTGGACAGCATTGGCCGCAGCCGCGCTGGGCATTGGTGCCACACTTTTTGCATTGCGCCCCGAGCTGCGTGCCCGCGAGAAAAAAACGGCAGAAAAACCGCCACACCTGTTTGACCGGCACGATGCGTTTATGCTCCTGCTGCTGCTGGTGATCACACTTCGCTCGGCCGTGTGGGATATTTTTCAGGCCATACACACCGGCAGCGAGCAGGTGCTGCTGGGCATAGCCCTGGCGGCCGCCGCAGGAAAAATAACCGGCGGCTGGCTGGCCGACAAAATGAATTCGCTGCAGGTGCTTGGCGGCACGCTGCTTTCGTCGCTGGGCCTGCTGCACTTTAGCGAAAAGCACGAAGCGTTTTTGTACACCGGCATAGCATTGCTGCAGGCCACGCTGCCGGCATCGGTATTGCTGCTGCACCGCCTGCTGCCGGGCTGGCCGGCTATGACCAACGCGCTGGTACTCGGCCTTGCCGTAACACTTGGCGGCTTCCCCTACATGCTCGATGCACCCGCGCTACTCACTCCCCTCACACTCACGCTGCTACTGCTGGCCGCAATACTATGGTGGATCAAACGCCCCCAATCCCCGTAAGGGCGCGATACATCACTCCCGGCAAGAATCCCCGTAAGGGCGCGATGCATCGCGCCCGGCAAGAATGCCCGAAGGCCGCACCACGCCCGAAGGCCGCACCACGCCCGAAGGCCGCACCACGCCAAAAAAACAAATCCCAAAAAAAACAAATGCCCCAAAAAAACAACACACTACACGCGCGTGAGGGATGGAGGCGGCAGCGAGCGGCGGCGGGGCCTTGTGCTGCCGCAACGAGCAGGCGACCGGAGGAAGCCCGCGCAGTGCGAGCAGCACACAGCCCCGCCACCGCGACTACAGCCGACAGCCCGACCCTTTGCCGGAGTGATGCCTTTTTGAGGGAAAGCGGCAAAGGGGCACGCCCTAAGAAAATACTTCGTTCTGAAAAAACAACAAGTTACTTTCTTCGCACACGCATGATGACGAGTAAAACAATCGCAATGACCTGGATAGCGAAGAAAATCGTTTACAAAGGCAATTTGCCGACAGGAATTGCTCCTGAATAAACTACATTACCACCTCACCCGAACGCAGGTAACGCCTGCGCACCCACCACACCAGCAAGGCAACCAGCGCCGATGCGCCAAGCACGGGCAAAAGCTGCATACCCGGCGAAAGCGGCTCCTGCGTAGCGGTAACACCAAAACCTTCATTACGTGTTGAAGGTGAATCGAGCCGTGTAAATTTCACCACACTGTCATTCACCACCGAGTCGATGCGCAGAATTACATGGCCGTTTACGCCGGTGAAATAACCGAGGTTGTATGTTTTACCACTATCGGCACGGCTTACCTGAAACGAAAAGCTGATGGGTGCACCGCGCCCGCCGGGCATGTGAATAAGCGTGGAATCATGCAGCCAGTAGATGGTATCGCCGTAATTGGGCGAGAGTGAAAAACGAAACGCAGGAAATGCACTGGCGTTTACCACCATGAACGAGCCTGATGGGCGTGGCTTGCTGCCCGGCATATCGGCAAGAGCCGGCAGGCAGAGCAACAATAAAAAGAAAGTGAGCAAACGTTTCATGAACCGAAAGGTAGTGAAGGAAACCGGAAAATGAAACTGCACTAACTTTTCCGCTTTTTCGCAAACGCCTTGATCTGCTGCGCCTCGAGAAACCAGATGAGTTTGAACGACAAACTGTTTACCTGCGGCTGATTGAACACATAATCTGCATCTTCGAAATAGTTGCGGAAAAGCTGCTGGGTGTTGCCCACAATTGTGTTTTTCCATACCAGACTCAGTTCGCTGCCGGGCACAAACTGCCAGGTAAAAATCATGTCGATGGTGAAGGCGTTGAACGTAATATCGCTGTTGCGGTTGAAGCCTGTGCTGCTCTCTTTTCCTTCATTATTCAGTGCAAAAAACGAGGTGTAACGCGCCTCCGACCAGTAGTGGCGGATGCGTGTTGTGAGAATCATGGTGCTGTTGAAGGTGTAATTGACGTTGATGGTGTTGGTAACCGTACGCAGGTTGCGCACACCCATAATGATGGAATCGTTATACATGGTTACGAAGCCCACATTATCGGTTTTAAATTCGTTTTCGTTACGGATAACGAAGAAAAGATGATCGTTTGCACGCACGCGCGGGGCAATGGTGTAGCGCAAAATAGTACGGTTGCGTTCGAGAAAAATGCGGTAAGAGGCCGACATGTCGAGTGCAAACACTTTGCGGTAGTCGGATGAAATAAATCCGCCTGCTTCGTAGTTGCGCGGATAAATCATATAACGGCCGGGTACGCGGGGTTCGAAATAATCGTTGTTGCGCACAGGCTGCGTGAGCCAGTTGATACCGGCTGTCATAAAATTGCGGTACGTGGCAATTACGCGTCCGTTGATGGTAAGAAACGTAAAATCGCGCGGGAGATAAAGCTGGCCGTAGTCGATGTTTATATCGCTGGTGATGCGCACGAAACGGCGGAAGGGCTTGAAGATATTGTATTTTAACGTAGTGCCGTAGCTGATTACGTTGTTACGTTCCTGAAAGCCCATGTCGGTAGGATCGAACTTATCGCTGACGAGGCGGTGGCGGATTTCGGCCTGAAATTTTCCGCTGAACTTTCCGGCGCGGATATAGTAACGATAACCACTTACAGGAGCAGCCGTATTGCGCGGCCACACCAGACTGAGATCGGCAAAACCTTCGGTGCCCCACACGTTTTTCTTTTCCACCAAACGAAACTGCGCCGAACTCACATTGGCATCGCGTGCTTTTCCATTGCGCATTACATTGGTATTGAGAAAGCCGAGGTAGGAATTTTTACCGATTACCTGTTCGGCCACAAACACATTGTAATTGGCCAGTTCTTCGGTACGCACTTCGCGCACTTTGCCGCTCATCGTATCGCGCAAAAGCGCATCAACCGGAGCCGACACCGCATTTAAAAAACCAATGCCGAGGTTGCCCGGTGTGCGGCCGCTTATTTTCATGGCATTGTACAGTTTGGCCACACCGGGGTTGTTTTCAATCACCTCATTGGTATCGAGCTGAGTGCGCACACTGTTAAAACCCGATGGCTGTGCACCGATGCGGCGCGAATAAAAAAGATCGTTTTTATTAAACAGCTCCGTTCCTTCGGTAAAAAAGTACCGCCGCTCATCGAACTTGATTTCAAACGGCGAGAGATTGAGCACAAGGTTATCGCTGATGGTTTGCCCGAAATCGGGAATAAGCGTCATGTCGAGTGTAAAACTCTCGTTGATGCCCAGCTTTACATCCATGCCGCCGTTGAGCGAATAGGATTGTTTACCCTGAAAATTATCGGCATAGCCCGACACGTAGGGAAGCATGGCCAAACGAAGCGGCGGCAATATGTTTCGGATACCCTTAAGGTCGCCAAACTGGTTGACAATACCCTGCACGTTCTGGTCGATGTTGTTCCAGTACGAAAACTCGCGGTGGCGGCGCAGCCCGCGCACAAAATTCAGTCCCCACATCTGCTCGGGCTGATTGGGAAAGCGCAGCGAGTAATAGGGAATTTTCAGTTCGGCGGTCCAGCCTTTGGCATGACGTTTTACGCGGCTGTACCATACACTGTTGAGGCTGTAGTCGAATTTATCTACCGTTACACGGGCATCAATCTGCACGTTTGCGGCCGATACTGCAAAGTAAAATGCGTTGCGGCGGTCGCGGTAGGTATCGAGATACACGCCAAACAGATCGGAATTGGTGTTTTCATCGTCGCGCGCACCCAATTGCGCCAGCACACTGTCGGGCGATGAGTCGTGCATTTCGGCCAGAATAAAAATCGCCTGATCGTTGTAAAGTACGCGTACTTCGGTGTGCTGCCGGGGTGAATTGCCGGGGTTGGGCTGCTGCTGCACAAAATCGGCCGCTACGGATGCTGCTTTCCAGCAGGAATCGCTGCCGTCGCCGTCAATTTCGGGAACAGCGGCAGTGCGCAGCGCCTCCATACCGCGTATGGTTTGCGCCTGCAGCGGGCCGGCAGCCAAAAGCACCAGCACGAATAAAAAACGTATCAGGACATTTGAGTTCAAGCGTGCAAAAATACGGAACCTGTATTAAAACCGTGTATAAACACATAAAAGCCGGTTTTGACTATATGGAATGCATTATTTTTACGCTGAACGGCAGCTATACTTCACATGCCACGCAAAAAACAGCCCGACACATTCCGCTTTTCGGCCCCGCTGGAAGCGTGGAAAAGTAAATCCACCTTTTACCTCATCACCTTTCCGCATGTGGTGGAAGAAGTATTCGGCACCAAAAGCCGTGTGCGTTTTACAGGAACCATAAACGGTGTGCCGGTTGAACAGGCCCTTATGCCCGGCCGCAGCGGATTTCATTACATAAGCATTGGCGGCACGCTGCGCCGTAAATTAAAATTGCGCGAAGGCGATGTGGTGCATGTAGAACTGAAACGCGACGAACGCCCCGATGATTTTGTGGAATTGCCCGAAGCACTTATTGCCGCGCTGGAACTGGAACCACAGGTAAAAGAAAAATTTGATGCACTTACGCCCGGCTACAAGCGCAGCCTAAGCTACTGGATAAACAGCGCGAAAGGAATTGATACCCGTGTAAACCGCGCACTTGAAATTGTGAAGCGGCTGGAAAACGGTACGCTGAAACGCAGTTATAAAAAGGAAGCGTAATTTACAGCGCAGACAAAAACGGGCTGCCAAATTTACCCTTGTATTCGAGCGGCGTAACACCTTCGAGCTTTTTGAAGGCGCGTGAAAAATAATTCGGATCCGAAAAGCCCGATGCGTAGCACACTTCTTTCACGGCCATTTGCGAATCAGCCAACAGTTTTTTGGCGTGATTGATTTTTTCCTGCAACAACAGTTGCGAAGGCGACATACCAAACTCATTGGCAAACGTGCGGTAAAAAACCGATTTGCTCATACAGGCCATTTTGCTGAGCTCGGCCATTGAAATTTCGGCCGTGATGTTTTTGCGGATGTATTCAATAACGGCCCGAAAGCGTTCGTTGGTTTGTCCCGGCTCAATAAACAGCGAGGTGTTGTTTTGCAAACGCAGCAGGGCCAGCACAAGCTCTTTCAGCTTTAAATCAACCAGCACATCCTTGAGCGGATCGGTGCTGCGGAAGATGCGGACAAGGCGTGTGCTGAGTTCGGCAATGGTTTTATCGTTGCGTAAAAATGCCTGATGCAGGTTGAGTTTCCATTCCTGATTAAGTTCAGGATTGCGCGGAAACTGTTCATTAATATAAGTAAGCTGTTTATTGAGATAATCTTCTTCGATAACCAGCGCGGTGCATTGTGTGGGATTTTTGTAATGCGCTTCGGGGAAATCAATCACCATTTCTTCCGATGCATCTACCAGATAGGTTTCGCCGGGAATGTAGTTCAGGGGCTGATTGCCCCCATGCAGTATTTTTTTGCCGCGAAGCATGGAGGTAATGGTAAACCCGCCAAAGGTGAGCCGCACTTTCTCGGCACGGCGGTGCGTTTCAAACACATTCAGCTCACAGCGGTTGAGGCTGAAGGTGGTGCGCTGTTCTATTTCAGTGCGCAGCAAATGGTGCGGAGTAACGGGGACCTGACCAAGTTGATGCATGTAGTGTGCTTGTTTGGACTTATCCCAAATTTAAACGAATGTGAGCTTGTATTTTCCTGATCGTTATCAGTTTGGGAAATCAGTGCTATTGGCCGGGATTTGAATACAGGCTCCGGGAAATTGATTTTTCCAATTTGCGGTTGAAACCTAAAAACTCAACATCATGTCAAATTCAGTAGAAACAACAGCCCCTTCAGCCAACGGCACCGCTTATACGAATGCCCTTTCGGCCTTTCCGGGTGTACAGGTGCCTGTGTTTAAAACCCGCTACAACAATTACATCGGCGGCAAATTTGTAGCGCCGGTAAGCGGACAATACTTCGACAATATTTCACCGGTTACCGGCAAAGCCTTTACGCAGGCTGCACGTTCGGGCAAGGAGGATATTGAACTGGCATTAGATGCCGCTCACAAGGCTTTTGCCACATGGAGCAAATCATCAGCCGCCTACCGCAGCAATATCCTGCTCAAAATTGCGCAGGTAATGGAAGACAACCTCGAACTGCTGGCCACAGTTGAAACCATTGACAACGGCAAGCCCATCCGCGAAACCCGCGCAGCCGATTTGCCGCTCTGCATCGACCATTTCCGCTACTTTGCCGGTGTGCTCCGCGCCGAAGAAGGCACTATTTCCGAACACGACGAACACACGGTAAGCATCAACCTGCACGAACCGCTTGGTGTGGTAGGACAAATTATTCCGTGGAACTTCCCGCTGCTTATGGCCAGCTGGAAAATTGCGCCGGCACTGGCGGCCGGATGCTGCACCGTAGTGAAACCGGCCGAGCAAACGCCTACTTCCATAATGGTACTCATGGAACTCATCGGCGATTTGCTGCCTCCCGGTGTACTTAACGTAGTGAGCGGCTTTGGTCCCGAAGCAGGCAAACCGCTGGCTACATCCACCCGCATTGCCAAAGTAGCATTCACCGGCGAAACCACTACCGGCCGCCTCATTATGCAGTATGCTTCCGAAAACCTCATTCCGGTTACCATGGAACTGGGCGGAAAATCGCCCAATATCTTCTTCCCCAGCGTGGCCGATGCCGATGATGAGTTTTTCGATAAAGCCGTAGAAGGCGCTGTGCTCTTTGCGCTCAACCAGGGCGAAGTATGCACCTGCCCCTCGCGCATGCTGGTACACGAAAGCATTTTCGACAAGTTTATGGATCGTGTAATTGAGCGCACCAAAGCCATCAAAGCCGGCAATCCGCTTGATGGTTCGGTAATGATTGGCGCGCAGGCCTCGAACGATCAGTACGAGAAAATTCTTTCGTACATCCAGATTGGTAAGGAAGAAGGCGCCGAAGTACTTTGCGGCGGCAATGCAGCCAAACTTGGCGGCGACATCAGCGAAGGCTATTACATTGAGCCTACCATATTGAAAGGCCACAACAAAATGCGTGTGTTTCAGGAAGAAATCTTCGGGCCGGTGGTGTGCGTAACCACATTCAAAACCACCGAAGAAGCCATTGCCATTGCCAACGATACACTCTACGGACTCGGTGCCGGTGTGTGGACGCGCGATGCGCATGAGCTTTACACTGTGCCGCGTGCCATTGAGGCAGGCCGCGTGTGGGTAAACTGCTACCATGCGTATCCTGCACACGCTCCGTTTGGTGGTTACAAAAAATCAGGCTTCGGACGCGAAACGCATAAAATGATGCTTGGCCATTACCGCCAAACCAAAAACATGCTCATCTCTTACAACAAACAGAAACTCGGTTTCTTTTAACCGGTTTTCACAATCATCGCCCGGAAAAACACTCCGGGCGATGATTTCAAAAATAAATCAGTGATGGCAAGCGTAATAATTAACACCGCAAGAGGTATCGAGTTTATGCAACTTACCGAAAACAATCAGCCGGCTGTATTGCGTATCAATGCCACACCGGCCGCGCTCGAACTTATTGATATGCTCAAAGTGGCCTTTGGTCCGCTCATGTTTCACCAGAGTGGCGGCTGCTGCGACGGTTCGGCTCCGATGTGTTTTGCACGCGGCGAATTCAGAACCGGTGCATCCGATGTACTTATCGGCACAATAAACAACGATACACCTTTCTGGATGAGCGATGACCAGTTTCAATACTGGAAACACA
This sequence comes from Bacteroidota bacterium, assembly GCA_020402865.1. Lineage (NCBI taxonomy): Bacteria > Pseudomonadati > Bacteroidota > Bacteroidota bacterium. The sequence continues at coordinate 51,204 of JADBYT010000009.1, forward strand.
CCCAGCTTACACTTGATGTAGTGAACGGACGTGGTTCAAGTTTTTCGCTCGAAATTCCTACCGGAAAACGCTTCATTATCCGCTCGCGGTTGTTTACCGATGAGGAATTGAGTCAGCTTGCTGAAGTAAGCCGGGGTGAGTGAATAAATGTGTATAACCCGCTCAACCCGATACCTTCGGGAATGAATGAACAAATCAATCCGACGTGTACATCACTTTGTGCGATAACCAGTCTTTACAGGCTGGTTTCTTTATTCAATATTGAGGATAGATAACATACACTCACCTGTTTATTCGCAATTTTTGCCGCTGGTTCCGGGCACAGGCAGCAGCATTACGGTTTCGCCAACTGCAAATGATACGTTGCAGGAGGTGTGCATCACACCCGCCCCCAATTCATTTACCCCAAACGGCGACGGAAAATGATGTGTTTATGCCCGCATGCAACGGCCTTGAAAACAACAATTACGAGCTGCTGATATTCGACCGCCGGAGCAATCTTCTCTTTGAAAGTCATAACCTGAGTGCGGGATGGGATGGCCGTGTGGAAGGACATGCAGAAAAGGTAATAACCGATACCTATGTATGGAAAATACAGGTACAGTCCGCCACAGCCCGCACCATCATTCGTATCAGGCATGTCAATGTGATTCGCTGATGCGGAAAACCGGTTCCTTTATTTTTATGATCGTACGCATGCGCAGGAGCCTGTTTGGAAATTACTGAACAGATTGCCGGGCTATCTGTTATTTTTGACAATATTCAGTATATGGAATCAACAGCACCGACACCTCGATTCAGGTATTTTACATCCGCACTTTTTGTGCTCACCGCAATTTGGGGTGTAATTTATTTCACGGTTTTTCCCGAGCCCGTTTCCTTGCTTTCCCGCAACTGGCCACTGATACTCATTGGTGTGCTTGGTGCGTTTATTGGCAATATTACAGCCATTGGCGGCGGATTAGTATTTATTCCTGTGCTGATGTTTGTGTATAAAACCGATCCGCTGAGTGCGCTGAAACTGGCTTTTGTAACACAGGCCGTGGGCATGAGCAGCGGGGCAAGCGGCTGGCTGAAGCGTGGCGAAGTTCCGCTTAAACTGCTTTGGTGGACTATTCCATCGCTGCTTATCGGTACACTCATTGCAACGTTTGTGTTTCATCCCAATGGCATGGTGGTGAAAAGCTTGTTCGGGCCGGTATCGTTAGTGGCGGGTGTGCTTACACTTGTTACTCTCAACCGCTCAGGCACGCTGCAAGAGCTTCCTCAAAAAGCCATGGTGCCCGTGTTCCTTATATCCCTGCTGGGTGGCTTAATTACAGGCTGGGTAGCTATTGGCGAAGGCGAAATTATTGCCGCGTTCTGCATGCTGGTTTATGGCTTAACCGCCACACGTGCCATCGGGCTGGGCGTGGTGTTGCTTGCCGTAAATTCTATTGTACTGGCCTTGCTGCACAGCTTCTATTTCGGTGGTGTGCCGTGGGATATGGCCATATTTACCATGCTTGGCGTGCTTTGGGGCGGTCGCCTCGGTCCGTGGCTCTCACAATGGATTTCGATCAAACAAAGTAAGCTCGTTTTTGCCTGCATCGCCATTCTCGACGGAGCACTGATTACGTGGCAGGCGTTGCGGAGTTTGTGGTAAGGCCTCTGTCTTCCCTCTGCTCCGCTCGGGATGACAGAGGCTGTTTTGTATGATTCTGGGGACTTTTTTGTATGATTCTGTGATTGTTTTTTATATGATTCTGTGGTTCTTTATTGTTTGATTATTCGCTGTGTTGATCTTCCTTCGGATGTGGTGATGGTGGCGATATACATGCCGCTCTCAAAACTTCCAAGATCAATCTGATGGGTGAGTGTTGGCGACATTAACTGTGTATAAACCAACTGACCGGTGAGTGTATATATTTCAACCTGTTGTATGGGGCTGCTGGTTGTTATTGTAAAGGTGTTTGGGGTGGGATTGGGAGAAAGAGAAATACGTGAAAGAGTAGATTCAACACCGGTGGTATTGGGTGTTAATTTCCAGAGTTCGTAGCCATTTGTTAGATCGTAAGACTGAAAAAAAAGTGCATTGGATGCCGGGCAGAGGTTTGAAACTCTGGCTTGGCCAGCGATACTCTGCCAGCTTACTCCATCTGTTTCATAGAGAGTATCAAAACTTGCAGCAAGGAAATATAATCGATTGTTGAACGTAACAAATGAATAGGGTGATGAAGAATTAGGGCCACTAATAATATCTGCAAAGGGGAATAATGCCGGTGATAGATATTGTGTACCATTTGTACAGAATAACTCTTGACCATTATCATTCACTCCATTAGTTGCTGAAAAATACACCTTACCATTAAATACGTATAAATGTGAAATATTTGAATCCCCAATTCCTCCATTAAGATTAGAAATATTATGAGCTGTTGTATCTTGACTTGATGTCATCCATAACTCATCTCCCAAACCACTTGGTCCATTATTTGCAACAAAAAATAATGTATCGTGAAGATTTACCATTTTATAGCTTGCCGGATTATTAATACTAAAGTAAGCGCCTGTAAACTGAGGATTAATGTCTTTTACTATTTCCCATCCACCAACGTTGGAATTAATTTTATAGAGTTCGGCTCCATATTGCGCAGTAATAGCTCTAAAATAAAGAATGGAATCTACAGCTATAAGATCCTGTGGATTAGAGGTATAATTAGTATCAATTTCTTCATAAAGACCTGTTCCTATTGCTGTTCCGTCTGTTCTATATATTTCTTTTCCGATAAATGGTTCAGCGGCTACAAAGTATGCATAATTTCCAATTGAAGTAAAATATGCAGGAAATCCAATATCAATGGCATTACCAGATAAGTTTATATCCTTAATTAACATGGTTCCTTGTCGGGTTCCGTCACTTTTCCAAATTTCATTCCCTTCGTTTGCAGAAATAGCTGTAAATAAGAGAGTTCCATTAAAATTAAACATATTAGAAATTTGTGAGTCAGAGGTACCTGCATATATATCTTTAAGAAAATTAGTATCATTAGTTACCGGATCATACATCCATAGTTCTTCTCCATAAGTAGGATGTTTAGCAGTAAAAAATAGCATTCCGTTTACCTCAATAAAATTTCTAGGTTCAGACCCTGTAGCTCCGGGATAAATTTCGGCTAACTGAAAGGTTCCACTTTGAGTTCCGTCGCTTACCCATAATTCTTCACCTGAAGCAAAATTACTGGTCGCAGCAAAATAAACTTTATTCCCAACTGCTGTAATATTTTTCGGGTAGGAAGATTGCCCTCCTTGAAATAAATCTTCAACCAATGTTGGTACTTGTGAAAACAATTCATTGAATGAAAAAATAATTGAGACAAATGCAAGGAGAGTGATTGCAGGTACTTTCTTCATGATTATATTTATTAATTATTCAATACAAATATTAATACACGCTCTCAATAAAAAATCATCAGAACTACTGATTTCAATTCAAAAATTGATATATATAAGGATCACCACTCCGCATATTCAAGGAGTAATAACAAATCTCCGCTATAACCTTACCCCCGCCACCAGCACATCATCGGTTTGCTCGGTCATTCCTTTCCAGAGTACAAATGTTTCGTGAAACTGTTGCCGGCGTTGTTCGGAGGGGGTATTGTGACCTATGGAGTGGATGAGTTTACGCAAGCGTTCGCGGGAGAATTTTTTATTCTGAGGGCCGCCAAACTGATCGGCAAAGCCATCGGTAAATAAATAGAGTTGTGCGCCGGTTTCAAAACGTAGTGTGTGTTCGGGAAAGGTACGTTCGGTTTCAAAACGCATGCCGCCAATGGGATAGCGTGCACCACTTATTTCGGTGAGTGTGTGGTTTTGCAGCAGCATCATGGGACGCATGGCACCGGCAAACCGGAGGGTTTGTGTGCTGCGGTTGATGGTGCAGAGCGCAATGTCCATACCATCGTAACTGCGGCGGGTGTGTTGCTCGGTGTGCTGCACGAAAGTTTCCTGCATGCCCTGATCTACCGCCGTGAGAATTTGCGCCGGGCTTGTAAGCCCCTGATCAATTACCGCGCGGTTGAGCAGGTTTAACCCCAGCATACTCATAAGTGCGCCCGGCACACCATGCCCGGTACAATCGGCCACGGCGAGAATAAACAGATCGTCTTTGCTGTAACACCAGCAGAAATCACCACTCAGCACATCGCGCGGAATATTGAGCAGAAACGCATCGCCGGCAAGTTCACGCAAACGTGCCTCGTCGGGCAGAAGCGAATTTTGAAGATGCCGTGCATAACGCAAACTATCATCCATTTCAATCATCCGCGTTTGCCCATCCATATAATGCCTGAGCAGCAACTGATTTTCCTGTTTTATTTTTCGCGTATGCTGTTCTACATATTCACTTATTACCATACGCAAACGGCGCCGGCTGTTCCCTTTTCTCCTGATTAAATTCATGAATCTGATTAACATTTCCCCTACAACAAATGTAGAACCATCGTTTACCGGGTATGTTATGGCAATATGAAGCAGAAAATTATTCGATAACCTGAAAAGAATACATGTTAACCCTGATTATGAACGGGATGGATGCGGCCTGTTGTACGACGATGAAAATGACGGAATGTTAACTGTAATACAAAGTATCTGTTAACTCAATCAGCCATTAAACCTAATCGTTTGAAAACGTTTTGTATAAACACGCACCGGATACCAGGCCGCCAGCAAACCAATGCCCGTAACCGCAGCAGTAATGAGTAAAATATCACTCAGCCGCACATCAACCGGATAGGCTTCTACCACAAACCCTTCGTCAAACCGCACCAGTCCGAACTGGTGTTGCAGAAAAACAACCAGCAAACCAATGACAAGGCCAATTACCACCCCTGCCGTTGAAATCAGCAGGCCTTCGGTAAAGAAAATGCGCCGCAGTATGCGGTTGTCGGCACCCATGCTCCAGAGTACGCCTATATCTTTCTTCTTTTCGATAATGAGCAGCGTGAGAGAGCCTATGGTGTTGAACATGGCTATCGACAAAATGAAAAGCAGAATGATGGAGGTCCAGAGTTTTTCTGATTGCAGGGTACGAAAGAGAATTTCGTTTTGCTGATAGCGGTTTTGAATACGAAGCTCCGCTCCTGCAATGGCCGCAATTTTCTGCAATGCTTCAGCGGCGTTGGTTCCGGGTTTAAGACCAATTTCCACTGAAGTGCACTCGTTGGTATAATCAAGCAGTTTGCGCACGCTGGCAATGGGAACAATCACATATTTCCCGTCGAAATCATTGCTCACCGCGTAAAATCCGCTTACAAAAAACAGTTCTTCCCGAAAAGGCGCTTCGTCTAAATTGGTCATATCCACAGCCAGATTGCGGTCGCGGCGGGGCATGTACATTTTTACGGGTGTCATAAAGCCAAGTCCGAGCTTTGCAGCAATTTCGCGTCCTGGCACAGCGCCCTGATAGCCCTGCGGATGCAAATCGAAAGTACCTTCGCGTACTACTGTATCAAAACGGCAGTTGCGGGCATAATCGTCGGTAACGCCGCGCAGGGTTACAATTATTTGCTTTCCGTCGTTTTCGGCCAGTGCGCTTTCTTCCACAATTTCGTTGTACCAGGCTACGCCGGGCACTGCACGCAGCTGCTTTATTTGTTCGGGGGTAAAGGCAAATGTTTTTCCGCGTACAGGCGCAATACGCACGTCGGGATGGAACGAATTATAAAGCGATTCAACCAAGCCGGTAAGACCGTTCATGGCCGAAAGAATAATGATGAGTGCCGCCGTAACCACCGCCACACAACTCACCGAAATCCACGTCACCCAGTTGATGGCGTTGTGCGATTTACGGGAGAATAAATAGCGGCGGGCTATAAACAGCGATACATTCATGGCGGCGGCCGCGAAAAATTACTTTTTCAGGAGTTCATCAATACGCTCGGCATAATCGAGCGAATCATCGAGGTAAAAAATAAGTTCAGGAATAACCCGCACCTGATGCCGGATGCGGTTGCCCAGCAGGCGGCGCAGCTCGTGGCCTTTGTCGCGGATGCTTTGCAGCAGGGCTTCCTTGTCTTTTACCGGAAATAAACTCACATATATTTTCGCCACGCCCAGATCCGGGCTTACACGCACCATGGTTACAGTAATCATTACCGGCCCGAAGGTGTTGCGGGTATCTATCTGAAAGATTTCCGCCATCTCTTTCTGGATGAGGCGGGAAAATTTTTGCTGACGGGTTGAATCCATTTCAGCACAAAGGTACGGAAACGCGGGCAATCCTTACCTTTGGATTTATGTATATGCTTTACATCAAATCGCTCCATGTAATTTTTGTGGTTACCTGGTTTGCAGCGTTGTTTTACATGCCACGCCTGCTCATTTATCACCGCGAGGCGCAGGACAAGCCTGAACCCGAGCGCGGCATACTCAGCGAACAGCTGAAGATTATGCAACGCCGCCTTTGGAATTTCATCGCCTGGCCCGGTATGACGCTGAGCTGGATATTCGGACTTTGGACTGCATTTAACCCCTACCCGTTTGCATTTCCCTACCCCTGGAACCAGATCTGGTTTATTCTCAAATTCGGGTTTGTGCTTACACTAACCCTGTATCACCTTAAAACCCATTTCATTTACAAACAAATGCAGCAGAATATTTTTCGCTGGACATCCATGCGTTTGCGGATGTGGAACGAGGGGGCTACACTGCTGCTTTTTGTGATTATTTTTCTGGTTATCCCCAAAAAGAACGATGGCTGGGTATGGGCTTTGTTTGCCCTTGTACTGACTGCACTGGCAATCTATATAGGTGTGGTGCTCTACCGCCGGCATCGCCATGCAGCCGAAAAGGCCGAAACAACAAAAGAGGAGACAGCTCGGCAAACACCATCAAACCAGGATCACACGGATGTGCCCCCGATAAATTGATTTTCCCCTCATATCCATTTGATACAGCCTTAATAATTGATTGACATTGCCGCCCTACGTTTGCCGAAACGCATCAACGTAAAATGACAAACGAACCCGGCCGCATTCTCATTATCGACGACGAGCCCGACATCCGCGAATTTGTAAGCTACAACCTCTCACGCCGCGGTTATGTGGTGGAAACTGCATCCGACGGCAAAACCGGCTACGAGGCCGCGCTGATCTTCCGTCCGCACCTCATTATTCTCGACATTCTTATGCCGGTAATGAATGGTTATGAAACCTGCATGCGCCTGCGAAGAAACCCCGAATTCAGCACAACCCGTATTCTATTCCTCTCGGCCCTGAATGAATCCTATGCCCGTGAACTGGGCATCAAACTTGAGGCCGACGGCTATATCAGCAAACCTGTACGAATGGAGCTTTTGTTGCGTCGGGTGGAAGACTGGGTAAAACGGGCGGGCTGAGATTTCGTAAATTGGTGAAAAATTACCCCTATGCCTTTCACCATCACACTCAGTACAAACGGCAGTAACCATCTGGCCTCTTTCAACGGAGCCACGCCGTTTATTGTGGGCCGTCGTACAACTTACCTCGGCAATACCGGCCTTATTAATCTGCGCAACATGGGGGCGGTATTTACACCCGAAGCCTATGAACCCGCTCTGGGCTGGTGGGCAAACTTTATTGCACCCACCGCAAAAGCCGAAAGCGGCGGATCGTTAACCGTACTGAACACCTACGACCGGGCCAAATTCACGTTCAGTTTTATGCAGTATGCCGCACATGTGCCCGGCGGCGATTTTGTCGTGTTTTTTCGCAAACTTCTTCAACTGCCTGCAGCCGCCAGCTATTTCCCCGATCTGACAGTGAGCGGCGGACGCATTGTTCAGCGCAGCGGCACGAATATCATTCCCCTTGAAAGCAAAACCAGCACGCAGGCGCTGATGGATTACCTCAACCCTACGCTGCAGGAAGTAGAGCAGGCCGAAATTTTAAACGCCGCCAAATTCATACACTGGGCCGTAAACGATCAGGCTCACCGGCAACTGCAGATTACCAGCGCCGTGGAGCATTTCAAAAAACAAATGCCCCTCTACGATAAACGCTACAACATGAACGGCATGAGCGACCGTGTTTGCCTCGTAGTTTGCGACATCCGCCATCAGGGCAGGGCCAAGAGTGAGGCTATTCTGAACGCGATAAATACCGGCGGCAACACCGAAAAGGCGCTGAACAACCTGCTTGCACTCGGAGCAGATAAATTCAAAACCCGAATCGACACACTTTCGGCTGAGATAAAACGGCTTACCGATGCCGGGAAGTTAGGCAAACGGGTATGGAACAGCGCGGCGGGCGATTTTGTGTGAGCAGGAACTGGCCTGAGTTGCTTAAATTTGTGCAAACTGAAATCTGATGCTCGGCCTCAAACTTGCCACCGACCCGCGCTGGGTAAACATCGTTGAATCAAACATCGACGAAATTCTTACCGACCACGCTTTCTGCGAACAGAAAGCCGCGTCGAACGCTATTTCCCTCATTGTACATTACCCGGAATACTCCGATATGGTGGAGAAAATGAGCGAAATTGCCCGCGAGGAACTCGACCATTTCCAGCAGGTGCATCAGCTTATTTTGCAACGCGGCGGCACACTTGGCCGCGAACGCAAAGACGATTATGTGAATGAACTCATGCAGTTCATTAAAGCGCCCAACCGCTCGCGCGAGGCTACTTTGGTTGACCGCCTTCTTTTTGCGGCCATGATTGAGGCCCGCAGCTGCGAACGGTTCCGCGTACTCTCCGAAAACATCAAAGACCCGACACTGGCCGGTTTCTACCGCGAGCTTATGATCAGCGAAGCTAACCACTACACCGTATTTATTGGCTTTGCCCGCAAATACGGACAAGGTGTGAACGTAGATGCCCGCTGGCAGGAGTTTCTGGCCTACGAAGCTGAAGTAGTTGCCCGCTACGGAAAAAAAGAAACAGTTCACGGATAATATACTGGCGTGGGAACCCTGCGTTTACTGCTCGCTGCAGCTGTGGTACTTTTTCATTCTTACCACATTTTTGGCGTAAGAATGACCGGTGGCATGGTTTCCGTGCAGGCATTCTACATGATTTCGGGCTTTTACATGGCCCTTATCCTCAACGAAAAATACAACGGGCCCGGCTCATGGAAACTGTTTATGGGCAACCGCCTGCTGCGTATTTATCCGCTTTACTGGACCGTGCTGCTCATTGTGCTGCTGGTATCGGTAATTGGCTATTTCACATTGGGGAATTCGTTTTTTCTGTATGCGTGGATCAGCTCGATTTCGCACCTGCACTGGTCAACCATACTTGCATTTGTGCTGGTCAACCTGTTTCTGTTTGGCAGCGACTGGTTGTTTTTTTCGGTCATTGGCAAAAACGACGGTTTGCTGCATTATTCCTCAAGCGCATTTTCAGGTTCACCGCGCACGTTTACGTTTATGCTGGTTCCACAAGCCTGGTCGGTGGGAGCCGAGCTTACGTTTTACTTGCTGGCACCCTTGCTGGTCAGACGAAAATGGTGGCTGCAGGTACTTATTATTCTGGCCAGCGGAGCATTACGCTATTATTTGGTGACTGAAAAATTCCGTAGCTGGGATCCGTGGTCGTATCGCTTTTTTCCCAATGAAATTGCCCTGTTTATGCTGGGCAGTCTGGCCTGGCAGGTCTATCATCGCCTTAAAAACGTATCAGTGCCCAAATGGGCAGGACCGCTTGGCTGGAGCCTGATTATTGTGTGCATCATTGGCTACGACTATTTCAGGTTTATTGATGAGGATGTAAGACCATTTGTATTCTACACTTTTTTCTTTTGCAGTTTACCTTTTATCTTCCGCTGGTCGCAGCATTTCCGCACCGACAGGTGGCTCGGTGAACTTTCCTACCCGCTTTACATCGGTCATTTGCTTATTGTAATGCTGTTCAGGAAATGGTTTTTCGGTACCGAAATTTTGAAGTGGTACGGCGTGGTTTCGCTGGCTTCAAGCCTTGTATTTGCCTTTCTGCTGATGCATTTTGTGGCCCGGCCCATCGAAAAAATCAGGGCCCGCCGTGTTTTACAGAATAAAGCCCGCTTTTGATGTGGCATTGATTTTGTAAAATTTCATATTTTAAAACCGTCAACCATTACAGCAAATGATCAGAACACTCGTTTTTCTGCTGGCCTTTATCGGCCTCAGCTCTTTTTCTACCGTTCGCTATGCCGATGCTGATATCAATGGCATCTGGTTTAATCAGGAAAAAGATGGCAAAATCAAAGTGTATTCCTCCGGAGGAAAACATTTCGGCTACATCATCTGGCTGAAAACTCCCAACGATCCCGAAACCGGAAAACCCCAACTCGACAAGAAAAATTCCGATAAAGCCAAGCAAACCCGTCCAATCAAAGGACTTGAGATTATGAAAAATCTGGTTTGGGATGCGAAAGAGCAGGAATGGGCTGATGGTGAAATTTACGACCCGAAATCAGGCAACAGCTACAGCCTTACCGTAAAAATGACCGATAAGAATACGCTGAGCCTGCGCGGCTACATGGGGGTTTCACTGCTCGGTCGTACTTCAGTATGGACCCGCACCACTGAATAATTTGTAAGCGAAAATAAAAAAGGGAAGCGCTTGCCGTGCTTCCCTTTTTTATTGATGTTGTTGGTTCAGACAGTTTCCTGATCTAATTTTTCATACACGGAATTGTTGCTGATAAATTCGGGCACCAGCTTTTTCATCAGCGCCACAATGGTCATGTTTTGCTGTGTATCAAACAGGCCGATGAGTTCATTTACCTGCGTGTTCACGCTTTCATAGGCCGAAGGCTGCACACGGGCAATCATTATTTTTTCGTGATGTGTGGGGAGGGTGTTTTCGCTGTTGCTGAGGAGTTCTTCGTAAAGCTTTTCGCCGGGACGCAAGCCGGTAAACCGGATCTCTATATCGCGTCCGGGTTCCAGTCCCGAGAGCTGAATCATTTTATTGGCGAGGTCGATAATTTTTACCGAGCGGCCCATATCGAAGATGAAAATTTCGCCGCCTTTTCCCATACAGCCGGCCTCGAGCACAAGGCGGCAGGCTTCGGGAATGGTCATAAAATAGCGTGTAATTTCGGGATGTGTAATGGTAACCGGCCCGCCATTTTCTATTTGCTGGCGGAAACGCGGAATGACCGAGCCCTGCGAACCCAGCACATTACCAAAACGCGTAGTTACAAAGCGGGTAGAATTTATGTGGTTGTTGAGCGCCTGCGTATAAATTTCGGCAATGCGTTTTGATGCGCCCATTACATTAGTCGGATTCACGGCTTTGTCGGTAGAAACCATTACAAATTTCTCCACGCCAAATTCCACCGCCAGATCAGCCGTAACCACGGTGCCCTGCACATTTGTGCGCACGGCTTCCGATGGGTTGAGCTCCATCATGGGCACATGTTTGTAAGCCGCAGCGTGATATACAAGCTGCGGACGGAAGGTGCGGAACACATTGTGCATCCGTTCGCGGTTGCGCACATCACCAATTACTACTTCGTAGTTGAGTCCGCCCATTTCGGCCAGCTCAAGCTCCATATCATACAACGGCGATTCGGCCTGATCGAGCAGCACCAGCAGGCCGGGTTCGAAACGGGCAAGCTGGCGCACCATTTCGCTGCCAATAGAACCTGCCGCGCCGGTAACCAGAATGGTTTTGCCCTTGAGCTGGCTGCTTATGTTGGCCTCATCAAGCTGGATAGGCTCGCGTTCGAGCAATTCCTCAATGCGTATCTTACGCAGCTGCCCCGAACTCAGCTCGCCGTTTATCCAGCTCCGCACAGGCGGCACCGTAAGCACAGGCATGTGATGCGCAAGGCAGTAATCTACAATTTCCTGCTTGCGCGCTGCCGGTATTTGCTGTATGGAAAGAATAACCTGTGCACCCTCCGCTTTTCCGGCAAGTTGCGGAAGTTTGTCGGGCCCGTAAATGGTTACGCCCTCCAGCTTACGGCCGTGCTTGGCTTTATCATCATCAATAAATGCCAGCACACGGTAACGCGTGGCTGCATCACGGTCAAGCGTGCGCTTGGTAATCAGCCCCGACTCGCCCGCACCGAAAATAATAACGTCGGTTTTGCCGCGCGTGGGATTTTTCAGTTCCATCCACAACGCTTTGTAAATAAGCCGCGCGGCAATCATGCCAAAGGTGGTAGTAAGAAACTCAATGAAAATGATGGAATGCGGAATGATGTAAAGTCCGTTTATAAAACGGGTAATCTGGTTGATGGCAAAAAACACCAGCGTACCACACAGCAGCGTAATGAGTATGCGCATGGCATCGCGCTGGCTCATATAGCGCACAATACCCCACGGAATGCGCGCCAGCAGAAAACTTACAAGCCTCACGCCAATGAGCGTGGGAATAACCACCGGAAAAGCATCAACCTCCACCTGCGGAATGGCAAAATCAAACCGCAGCAGATACGCCATCCCCACTGCACCCAGCACAATAGCCAGGTCGATGAGCAATACTATCCAGCGCGGCGTATAGCCTTCGGTGAGGTTGAGTTTTAGCACAATGGGTTAAAGGTAATGAGGAATAGGGAATTTTGATAGTTAACCGATTCCCTAAAATTGATACTTAATGAAAAACCATAAGCCGCGTGTGCATTACTTGCCCTGTTGTAAGCCGGGTAACCGTCAATAAATAACTACCATTGTTTAGCGACTGAACAAAAAACCTGATCTGTGAATTGCTTGCATACTGCGTTTCACGCTGCACGAGTTTTCCATCCATCGAAAAACACTCAATACGTACATCTTCACCTTCAAACTGGCCATCTAGTAACACAAAATCTTCCGCTGGATTAGGCCACACAACCATCGTCACCGGATGCTCACTACTCGCATCAACAGACACTACTGAACAATTCACAACTGGCGAAACGGTATAGGCTAACTGTATATACAAAGGACTGGAAAATGTAAGCGGATAATCAATTACAGGAGGCAAAAGAGTTAAAGGAATAATATCTGTGTTGGCTGGCTCAACAAAAGTTTGATACGATTGCATAGTGCAGCCAGCTAAAGGCAAATTACCGGTGGTGGCAATTTCTGATTTATTAAAACTGACCTGACAACTTTGGGAATTGCTCATACAGTGATAGCCATACACATACAAACTCCCATCCGGTGTACGAGAAAAACCAGAATAATGTCCGTTTGTATTTATCAACTTCAGCCCGCGTGCCGCACCTCCGTTAAACGGCCATTCCACAAACTCGGCACCACCGGTGCCAGCTGCACTCCCGATAATGTATGCCGAATCTGTTTTAGCAAGCACTTTACTGAATAAATGAGTAAATGTTTGAGGAAAAATACTGTCGGTTCGGATTACCTGACGATTCAAATCCAGTTGTACAAGAAACAAACCATTGCTTGGATATGAACGATGAAAAATTAGCACTTCAGGCTGTAATTGCTCATTTACCCAAACCGAATTAAAATAACTGACCGGCAATTGCGGGGCTGATATCCGGTAATTCGTTATTCCAACCAAATTAGAAGCAGTGTCCAAAACAACTGCCGCAGTAGAGTAACAACCATAACTACCAATATTATCAGCAAAAATCAGGAGTTGGTTCTGAGTAGTATTTACGATTTCTTTTACCTGCGCAGTGGCATTTATTATCTTTTTGTTCCATAAATAATTGCCTTGTTCATCCAGTTTGCTGAGCATAATATACTTCTCATGTAAGGGTACCGAAGGCGACATGGAGCCCAAACTCGTGGCAATGAAAAGATCACCATAACTTTTTTGAACGACTGATACACCGGAGAAAACTTCGGGATAAGTTAATCCAAGTTTTACTGTCCATTCCTCAATTCCGGTTGCACTAAGTTTAAGCAAATGAAGAGATGATATACCCAGCATGGTTACAAGAATACCTTGTTCACGGGTTTCAATAATCGACCCTACGGATAAATTCTCAAGCGAATCACGAAATGAGGTTGACCATATTACATTACCTTCTGTGTCCAGTCGTAAAATTGTTATTCTGCCCGGCGATCCGGCTCCCTTTATTTCAGCTACAAAACCACCTTCTGAATAAGGAATAATTATTTGGCCCGTTGTGCCGGGTGTTCCATAGTTTTTTTCAATACTAATTGGTTGTGCAGCTATTTTTATACCTGAAAAGGCTGATATGAGTAAAATAAGAAATAATCTAAGCATGACTTGATCTAATTAACATTGAAATATAATCAAATAAACGCTCAATCAAACATACAGTCGCCATTATTGACTATGCAACACTTTCCACTTCCTCACCAGCACCTCCCCCGCCCCCACACCCGTAGCCAGCGCACTCTCCGTAGCAATGCCGTCTAAATAATCGCCGCAAAGCTGCAGGGGTAAATCCCATTGCTGCATGCGTTTCCGCAGCGCCGCCATTTGCTGCAACCGGCCAACCGGAAAACGCGCAATGCCTTCGGTCCAGCGCACAATGTGCATGCCTTCTACTGCGCCGGCACAGTCGGGAAAATGGCGGTTGAGCAGACTTTGTGCTTTCTCCTGCAACGCTTCATCGCTCAGTGCAGAAACTTTTTCCTGCGCATGATCCCAGAAATAAAGCGAAAGCATGCCTTTGCCGGGCGGACAAAACTCCTTGCCGCGAAGGTGTTCGGCTTCTATTTCGCAATATTCGCCGGCAAGCGGATAAAAGCCAATACCGGGCGCATCGTTGGCCGGACGTTTGCTCAGCATCACATGCACAATGCTCATTTTTCCGTAAGCGGTTTCACTTAGCGTTTGTTCCACATCGGCCGGAAGATTTTTACAAACCTGTGCGGCAATATTGCCCGGCAGTGCCACTACAACAGCTTTGGAAGTAATCACTTCGCCGCTTTGCAACGTCACACGGCAGGGCTTTCCGGTTTCAATCCGCGCCACGGCAGTATTTACACGCACCTGCAGTTTTGCAGCAAGCGCTTCGGGCAACACATCCATGCCTTTCCGGTAGGCCCACACGTTATGAAAAAGAACATTCCAGAACGTTTGCCACACAATCAAACGCGAGTTCTGCCTGAAATGGCCGCCCATGGGGCCATTCAGCCCCGGCTCAAGTATTTTCGAAAGCAAATCGTGCCCGCCGTGTTTTTGCAAAAACGCTTCGATGCTTTCATCATCATACCGCGCGGCAGTGTGCAGGCTGTTGCCATGCAGCAAGCTGTTTCCAAGACGAAGCATGCCCCCAAGAAACCGCAGCAAAGCCGGCAACGATGAAAGTGTGAGCAACCCGCGGCGAAAAAGATCGTAAGGACGGCGCGGACGAATAATGTGCAATTTACGTTCAGCTTTTAGTCCGAATGCAAACTCAAACGACTGCTCCATCGCTTTCAGCTGCAACTCCTCACTCAGTTTGCGCATGTGCCTGAAATTATTCCCCAGTATGGTTGCCCCGCGGTCAATTACAAAACCATTTACGCGGTCGGTACTCATTCTTCCGCCCACGCGGCTTTCACGTTCAAGCACACATACGTTCAAACCGGCCTGCTGCAGCGTATAAGCCGCAGCCAGTCCGCTTATTCCGGCACCGGCCACTACCACATCAAAACTGGTTTCGGGCTGCGTATTCATTTTTCGGCGGTTATCATATTCACGGCATACATGCGGTCTTCGCTTACGCGGGTATATTGTTTCTGCAGTCTTGCCAGCCAGGCTTTGTGCTGGGTTACATGATAAATCACAGGACCAAAAATAAGGTAGTTGTGAAAATCAATGCCATGCTCAAACATAATCAGTTTACCGCCACGTTTGAGGATACGACGTGCTTCAGCAAAAATTGTATCGCGCTCGCGGCCTTCGGGTATTTCGTGTGTGCCGAAGCCAAACACCACCACATCGCACGATTCATCGGCCAAAGGGATGCTGTAGTCTTTCGCTTTCACAGGTTTGATGCGGGGTTCGTGAACAGGAGCAGGCTCAAGCGCACGCACATCGCTGATGGCCTGTTCTGACGAAAAGCCGTCTTCCCAGCAGTCGATGGAGTGAATTACAGCTTCGGGCAGCAGGTTGGCAAACTGATAGGTATGCCGGTAGGTGCCAATATGAATATCAGCTAATGTAATTTTTCCGCTCACACCTGCATTTTGCAACATACGCGCAAAATAGTTTCTGGCCGGAGCTCCGTACTGACGGTATAAACCAAAAAGCGAATACATTAACAGCAACACACCCAATGCACCCAAACCCAGCGCACCATACCAAAGCCAGTTCAGTTCAAAAATTAAACCGGCAAGCCCGGCCGGAATACCAACCGAAATAAATACGAGGAAAATTTTACGATAGTCGATACGGCTTACATACACTGCCCGGCCAAAATACCAGCCGGAGGAGGGTTGCTTATTGGGATCTGCCGCAGGATAAAAATGTTTTCGGGTTTTCATAACACACAGGTATTAAATGAATAATGCTGTTTGGTGTGGTAAAGGTAGAGATATTTCCTGAACTTCCAAATATTTTTGAAAGTTTAATTAGTAAAAGATGCGGGCCTTAGGAAACAGACTAATCTGAAAAGCTGGAATGCCAAAACCGGAGACTGGATAATCAGCTCCGGTTTTGGCAGAAGGGGAAATCTATACGAAGAAGCTACCAGGGATGTACAGAACCGTCGTAATTTAAAAACTGACCGCTTTGTGCCGGAGTGAGTTTGAGCAATACATTATCAATTAATTGTTTTACTGCCTGTGCGGTAGTAAAATTGGCTTTCGAGCCGCCCATGTCGGTTTGCACCCAGCCGGGATTTACATTTACCGAAATAATAGCATCACTGCGCAGTTCGGCAGCCATTGATTTATTGAGCACGTTAAGCAGGTTTTTACTTCCCACATACCCGTAATGCCCGCCAAACCCAAGCTGACTTACAGAGCCCAGCCAGCTCGAAATATTGATTACCACAGGCGTTTCACTTGCCGCAAGCAGTTTTCTGAAATGCTTTACCACCAGCAGCGGCGCAATACTGTTTATATGTATTACGTCAAGCATTTCTGCGGCCGAAAGCTGATCGAGGTAAAAGGCGGCAGCCATGCGCGACTTGTCGGCATAATCTTTCGGATTCACACCGGCATTGTTCACAACAAGATCAAGGCGGCCAAAAGTTTGCTGCACCCAACCGGCAAGCGCCGCAAGCTGAGGTTCGCTGGTTACTTCAAGTGCCCTGCCCCACACCTGCTGCGAAGCAGTATTGAGCGAAGCCGCAGCTTCATCGGCCTTTTGCTGATCGCGGGCGGTAAGTACCACACGATAGCCGAGTGCTGAAAGCTGGCGGCACCATTCAAAACCCAAGCCTTTATATGCACCGGTTACCAGCGCTACTTTTTCCTTTTCCATACTCAGTTTACCTGTAAATCCTTCTCAATAATTACTCAGCGTTTGAGCAGTTTGAAACCTATATCGCGTCCTGCCCCCTGAAACATAGCGAGGTTAATCCAGAACCAGGCAAACTGCTCCATAAGTTCAAACTTATCGTTGCCGCCAATGCTGTAGCAGTTTTCAAAACCGGCATCCAGAGCAAGCTGTGTGGCAATTTCACGTCCTTTCACACTGTCGCCTGCCACAAACAAATCGATAGCGGTATTGCCATACACCGGATTAACCATGTTATTGAAGCCCGTGGTGTTAAAGCATTTCACCACATCGCGCGTTTGTGTGTGATCGAGAATGGCTGATGCGGTATTCGTATATCCCGCAGGGCCTCGTCCCATTACAATATTCATGGCATCAATAATTACCTTCCCGGTAGTATCGCCCAGCATCTGTGTCACTTCCACGGCAAGCATGGCGGGTGCGGCTATTAGTATAACATCCGAAATCTGTACAGCTTCTTTCACGGTAAACGCACGTATGTTGGCGTGCTTGAGTAACTCTTTGCCTTTGAAATTTCCGGTATCGCGCACGCCGAGATTAATTTCATGACCGCGTGCAGCCCAGTGTGCAGCCAGCGCGCCGCCTACATTTCCTGTTCCAATTATGGCTATTTTCATGGTGTATGTATTTGTATGATACTGAAGTTAGTGAACTGTAATGCTGTTTGAGCTGCGTAAATCATTAAAATAAAAATCCGCGTTCCGGTTCCTTTTTCGCCGGTAAATCAGTTTCGCCGAGCATTTCACGCAAATCGCGCTCCACAGTGTTGCACAATGCCGTGAGCGGTACATCGGTAATTTTGTTCTCAAACGGATCTTCATTCACCTCACCTACTTTACCGATAATGGCAAATACAAACGAGAGAATGAAGGATACCGGCACCACAAGGTAGCCGATTTGCATGCGAAAGAAATCGCCGGTGAGTGAAAAGGGGAGTAATAGTATAAACGTGTAAAGAAACACGCGTGTAAAAAAATCGTATTGCCTGAGCAATGGTGTATTCTTTATCCGTTCGCAACCACCCTGATAATTAGCCAGCGCCAGCAATTGTCCCTCCATCTGGAAACTGTCGAATCCTCCGAGTGTACCGTTACTCATGGCTGCATAAATTTTCTTCCCGGCAAGCAGGTGAAGGTAGTTGGGTTTGTTTTGCACCTTTTGCAAAGCGTCAAATTCTTCCCCAGTCAGCAAATGGCGCAGTTCCTGCCAGCTGTTTTCGCGGCGCAGATGCAGACGCAGTGCATGTGCCCACGCAATGGTTACGTAAATCATTTCACGCTTAAACACTTCGCTGCGACTGCTTTCGTAGTTGGGCTGGTGGGCATGACTATCGGTAAATGTAATGATGAGTCTGCCGAGTACGCGGCTTGAGTTGATGATACCGCCCCAAAGCGTGCGTGCTTCCCACCAGCGGCTGTAGGCACTGTTGTTGCGAAAGGCGATAAAAATAGCCAGCGCACTGCCCAGTATGGCTGCAATGGAAAACGGCAAACTTACTTCCAGCAGTTTTTGCCGGTAAAGCCAATAGGCCAACGCAGAAATGAAAAGCGAAAACATCAATTCGGTTTTCACATACTGCACCACTTTAAGCGGGTTGAAATTGCGTTTGAGTATCATGCTTAAAATAAATGACGAATGAAAACACCGGCATTGGTGTTTTGTACATATACACTGCGACCAAAAAAGCTTACATCTGCACCGGCCCCAAACTGAAACTGCCATGCGTCAAGACCAACCCTGAAACGCTGTACAAAACTTTGCGGCACATCAGCTGCAAGCTGCAGCGTATTGATACTTTCAAACTGCGTAAACAGTTTTATTTTATCGCTGAGTCTGGGAGTGAGGCGCAGCAGCAAAAAATAATCGAGCGAAGGCTGCCGTTTGAGTTCGCTTACTAACCACGAAAAAACAGTAACGTGGTTTTTCATCCATGCATACTGCATGCCTGCTTTTGCATACACACCTGTGTAAAGCACCTGCCCCACCAGCACCGGCGCAAAGCCCCGTGCACGTGCATGATTCCACGATACGGCATTGGTGAGCCCGAACTGCGGCAAAAAGCTGGCTGACGTAATACGGTAATCAACTGCCGCACGGCTGCGGTTGAAAAACAACCAGCGCGACGATGTGGTGTCGTTCTTTTTGAAGAACCGGAAAAACATCACATCGGCTGTAGCCCGCTGCTGCCCGGCAAAAAACTCAACCGGAATTTGTGCCAGGGCTGCACTTCCCGAAAGAAATGCAGCCACGCACCACATAAGCCGTTTACTTTTCATTGGAAAGCAGTCCTACCTTATTACCCTCGCTGTCGATAAGAATAGCCGCAAAGCCAAACTTACCGAGATCAATTTCGGCAGCCAGTATTTTGCCGCCGGCATTTTCTGCACGCTTCACCGCCGCATGCAGCGGCCCGAATGCGTTGAGGTAAATCAGCGCGCCGTCGGCCGAGGGCTTGAGGTCGGGCCGCACCACAATGGAGCCGCCAACTGCTTCGCCCGTACCAAAAGGCACATTGAAAAGAATTAAGTCGCCGTTACCAAATGTGCCTTTACGCACATTGCCGTCGAGCACGGCGGTGTAGAATGCAAATGCGCGCTCAAGATCAAGTGCAGGCAGTTCGAACCAGTTTAGTGCGTGTGCCATATTATTGAACGTTTAAAAGTTCAACCACCAGCTCAGCCGCAGCAGCACCCGAATTTTGCTGCTGTCCGGTAATCAGGTTTCCGTCCTGAATTACATACGAGGAAAACGGCGCGGCCACTTTAAACGTGGTGCCATGCAGCTTGCGGGCCTCGTCCTCAATGCGGTAAGGCTGTATCTTCTGCCCCACAGCCTGATCGGCAAAGTCTTCTTCGGCATTGGCAAAGCCTGTCCACGTTTTACCGTTCACCAGCAGTTCGCCGTTTGATTTTTTTGCATCGAGCAGCAGTGCGGTGGAATGACACACGGCAGCAGCTGGTTTACCCGCTTCGTAAAACGAGGCAAAAAGTTGCTGCAGCGCTTCGTTACCACGGAATGTGTACATGGGCCCTTGTCCGCCCACCAGAAACACCGCAGCATAGTCATGGTGACTTACCTCGCTCAGCTTGCGAGTATTTTCCAGCCGTTGCTTAAAATCGGCTTTCTGCAAGTAACCCAGCGAAATCACATCGTGCGCCGAATAGCCGCTCGCATCATTCGGATCCGAGTAACCGTCCATCATTACCATACCGCCTTCGGTAGAAACAAATTCCGTTTCAAAACCGGCTTCCTCAAACACACGCAGCGGATGCGTAAGCTCAGCCGCCCAGAAACCTATGGGCCAGCCCGTTTGACCTGATACAGCCGGCGAACTCAGCACCAGCAGAATTTTTCCCTTTGCAGGCGCACCATGAAAGTGCACATACTTCACTTGTTCTTTTACAGTTGACATATTATGTAGTGTGATCGATGAATGAATGAACGCCATGTCCGTTAACTGAAATTTTCTTCCGCATCAGCACAGCGTTTGTTGTTTTCACACTGCAAATCTGGCAACATGTATTACCTTAGTCAATATACTTACTCTTTAAAGCGATACTCACTTTTAGGAAAGTATCAGTAAAATCAACACATACAGCACATGCCTGAATTTCTCTTCAACAACAAACTCTACTACAATCCAGTTGAATTTGCCATGGATCGCATTGGCGGTACCTGGAAAATGCCTGTACTCTGGCGGCTGCGCGATGGCAAAAAACGCTACAGCGAACTCAAAAACGATATTCCGCACATCACCCATAAAATGCTCACCAGCCAGCTCCGCGAACTTGAAGAAGAAGGCTTCATTACCCGAAAGGTGTATGCAGTGGTGCCGCCAAAGGTGGAATACAGCTTAACCGCACGCGGCAAACGCGCTATTGTGGTGGTTGATTATATCCGTAATTATGGGTTGGAATTGATGAAGGAATTCGGGGTGAAGGAGAAAAAGGCGGGTAGTGGGAAAACTACAGGTAAAATAAAAAGAGGCAACGCGAAAAGCTGAGGTCTCAGATTCAGGTTTTTGTGGAGAAACACAGAGCGGGGAAAAGAAAATACGACTGTGTAGGGAAGCTGGTAAAGAGCGAGTAAGAGAACGAGAGCGAGGGAAAGAAATACGATTGTGTAGGGAAGTTGGTAAAGAGCGAGTAAGAGAACGAGAGCGGGGGAAAGAAAATACGATTGTGTAGGGAAGCTGGTAAAGAGCGAGTAAGAGAACGAGAGCGGGGGAAAGCAAATACGACTGTGTAGGGAAGCTGGCGAAGAGCGAGAATGAGAACGAGAGCGGGGGAAAGAAAGTACGACTGTGTAGGGAAGCTGGTAAAGAGCGAGTAAGAGAACGAGAGCGGGGGAAAGAAAGTACGACTGTGCAGGGAAGCTGGTAAAGAGCGAGAATGAGAACGAGAGCGGGGGAAAGAAAGTACGACTGTGTAGGGAAGCTGGTAAAGAGCGAGTAAGAGAACGAGAGCGGGGGAAAGAAATACAATTGTGTAGGGAAGCTGGTAAAGAGCGAGAATGAGAACGAGAGCGGGGAAAAGAAAATACAATTGTGTAGGGAAGCTGGTAAAGAGCGAGAATGAGAACGAGAGCAAAAAAAACAGAGCGAGGAACATCGCTCTCGCTCTGTTCCTCGCTCTGTATCCGTACCCGAGGCGGGACTTGAACCCGCACGGCCGCAAGGCCAAGGGATTTTAAGTCCCTCGTGTCTACCGATTCCACCACCCGGGCTTGCATCAACGGTTTAGGTTGGTTGCAAAAAAAAAGCCGGATATACCGGCTTTTGGAGCGGAAAACGAGGTTCGAACTCGCGACCTCAACCTTGGCAAGGTTGCGCTCTACCAACTGAGCTATTTCCGCAGGTGTTTCTAAAGAACGTCCCAAACCGTTCGTGTTGATTTGGGAGCACAAAAATAGTGCTGTGTTTCAATTCTGCAAAATTTTTTACGTCTTTTTTACAAATCACTGTAAATCAGCCCGCCGAATTTGCTTTTGAAGGCGCGGCGGGCTGATTTGGACGGGGATGTGTATGCTTTCAGAACCAATGAGGCTGCCTTATTTCGGGTCGGCCTGAATCATGACCTGCTGCGAGGGGCCGTTCATGAGGATTACTTTGGCGTTTTGCGACAGCGCCAGTTCGCGCATGGCCTGAATTTGCAGCCATTGCAGGGTGGTATCGTTGAGGCCTTGTCCTACTATTTGCTGGGCATCGCGCACGCCCTCGGCTTCTATGCGTTTGCGTTCGGCTTCAAGACGTTCGCGCTGAAGCACAAACTGCATTTGCTGCGCTTCCTGCTCGGCTTTCAGCTTCTGCTCAATGGCCTGTGCAAGTCCGGGCGGGAGCTGAATGCTTTTGAGCAGCACCTGTTCAATTTCAAAGCCCCGTGCATTGAGCACGGCATTCATGCTGTCGGCTATTTCCTTTTCAATGATGGCGCGGGCACTCGAATACATGTCTTTGGCATCATAGCGCGCTGTGGCATCGGCCGCTTTGGAGCGGAACACGCTTAAAATCATCACACTCTCATAATCAGGCCCGATGGTTTCGATGATTTTCGAAGCCATTTCGGGCTTGATGTGGTAAAGAATGGATACACTGGTTGACACGTTTACACCTTCCTTCGAGGGCAGATCGAGCCTCAGCTCCACATTCTGCGTGCGGATGGGCACTTTAATAATACGTGTGGTAAACGGGAAAAACAGCTTGGCTCCGGGTTGTATGGTTTTCGGATCCAGTTTTCCCAAACGGCGCTTCACCCCTACCTCTCCCTGCCTGATTACTGTACAGCCCGTTAAAATGGCTACCAAAATGGTAACCACAATCATCATTTTTCCTGAGATAAGTTTCATATTATACTGTTTTTAAGGGTTTTATTTGTACTGTAAGAAACACACAAACCCTGCCGTTGTGCAGGAAATACGATTAAAAGCCTGTTAAACAAATTGTTTATTTCCATAGAAATGCGCTACATTTAAACTGCAAATCAGCACCACTGAAACGAACTAAACTATCTATACAAAATGCCACACAAACTCAATAAACCGCTGGCGGGCTATCATCTGCTGATGATTCTCTCTCAGGTTGACGGTAAATTTGACAAGGAAGCGGGCGATATTATCGTAGAATACCTCCGGGAAAATTTCCCCTTCCGCGTAAACCTCGATTACGAAATAGAAGAACTCAGCATGCTTACACCCGATCAGTATGAAGCCCATTTTGAGCGGTGTATGAATGATTTTTACGATGATTCAACCGACGATGAGCGTAATCATTTCCTCGATTTTGCCGTGAAACTTACCAAAACGGATAATGTGATTTCAGAAAACGAAAATCACTACCTCGCTCTGCTGTTCAACGCCTGGGCGCCGGAGTTTGAGGAAGAAGTATGATCGGCTGCTGACGGAAGAGCCAACAAACAAACAAGTGAATACGCTCATCAACTGCGGGAAACTATGTCAGCAAAACTGACATAATTTCCCGCTTTTTTTGTGAAGTCTGTGAGTTTGCGCGATAAAGCCGGTGAAACCCGGTGACGGGTTTACTTCCCGCCAATCAATTTCTTAATTTCATTCAGCTTCATCAACGCCTCTACCGGGGTGAGCTGATTGATGTCGGTTTGCAGAATTTCTTCCTTGATTTGTTCGAGCACAGGATCATCGAGCTGGAAGAAGCTGAGCTGAAAGTTTTCTTCCTGCTGCTTAACGGCTTTCTGCTTTTTAGGGCTGTTCATGAGTTCGCCGGCGCTGTGCGATTTTTCCAGCTGCACGAGTACTTCGCCGGCACGTTCTACCACTTTGCGCGGCATACCGGCCATGCGGGCCACGTGAATACCAAAGCTGTGTTCGCTGCCGCCGGGCACGAGTTTGCGCATGAACAGTACTTTATTGCCTACTTCCTTTACACTTACATTGAAATTGCGGATACGCGGAAAGCGTTCGGCCATTTCATTAAGTTCGTGATAGTGTGTGGCAAAAAGTGTTTTGGCGCGCGCGGTGGGATGCTCATGCAGAAACTCGGCAATGGACCAGGCAATGGAAATACCGTCGTAGGTGCTTGTGCCGCGGCCTATTTCATCGAGCAGTACAAGGCTGCGCATGGAAAGGTTGTTGAGGATGCTGGCCGTTTCGTTCATCTCCACCATAAAGGTTGATTCACCGGAAGAGATGTTGTCGCTTGCGCCCACGCGCGTAAAGATTTTATCCACCAGCCCGATTTCGGCGTGTGTGGCCGGCACAAAACAACCTATTTGCGCCAGCAGCACAATGAGCGCCGTTTGCCGCAGCAGGGCAGATTTACCGGCCATGTTGGGACCTGTAATCATTAACACCTGCTGGTGTTCGGGATCGAGGTAAATATCATTGGCAATGTAAGGCTCGCCGGGCGGAAGCTGCTGCTCGATAACCGGATGGCGGCCGCTTTTGATATCAATGATGTACGAATCGTTGATGTGCGGACGCACGTAGCCGTGTTGCTGTGCCAGCGTGGCAAAACCAATAAAGCAATCGAGCCGGGCAAGCTGCACGGCATTGTGCTGAATGGGCACAATCCACTCGGCCAGCGTACTCACCAGACCGGCAAACAACCTTGCCTCAATGGCCAGCATTTTTTCTTCGGCACCCAGAATTTTTTCTTCGTACTCTTTGAGTTCGGGCGTAATGTAGCGTTCGGCGTTTACCAGTGTTTGCTTGCGTATCCACTCGGCCGGCACCTTGTCTTTGTGCGCGTTGGTTACTTCGAGGTAATAGCCGAACACGTTGTTAAACGCCACTTTGAGCGAGGTGATGCCCGTGCGTTCACTTTCGCGCTGCTGAATTTGCAGCAGGTAATCTTTTCCCGAGTACGCCAGGTGGCGAAGCTCATCGAGCTCGGCATCCACGCCGGTGGCAATTACGTTGCCTTTGTTGACCAATGCCGGAGGATCGGCGCTGAGTTCGTGGGCAATGCGGCTGCGGATGGCCGTGCAAAGATTGATTTGTCCGGCAATGGCCTGCAGTGCCGGTTCCGATTCGCAGCCCTGCTGTATTTCGGGCAGCACATCGAGCGCACGGCGCAGCTGCAATAGTTCGCGCGGGTTGATGCGTGCGGCAGCGGCTTTGGCCACAAGGCGTTCGAGATCGCCGGTTTGTTTGATGAGTTCGGCCATCTGTTCGCGCAGCGTGGCATTGCCCAGCAAAGCCTGCACGCGCTCAAGACGATCGTTTATGCCCGCTGCATCTTTAAGCGGCAGCGCCAGCCAGCGTTTGAGCAAACGCGCGCCCATGGGCGAAACCGTGCGGTCGATTACATCAATAAGTGTGCGGGCATTATCGTTTGGTGAGGCAAACAGCTCAAGGTTGCGCATCGTGAAGCGGTCGAGCCACACGTGGCTGTCTTCTTCAATGCGTGCAATGCCTGCAATATGCTGTACGCGCTCGTGCTGTGTTTCGCTGAGGTAGTGCAGCGCGGCGCCTGCGGCAATTACACCGGCCGGCATGTTTTCGATACCAAAGCCTTTGAGCGAAAGTGTGCCGAAATGGCTGAGCAGTTTTTCCTGGGCAAAGGTTTCGGTAAACACCCAGTCTTCGAGACCGAAGATGTACATCTTTTCGCCGAAGTGTTCGGTGAAGGTGGTACGGCGGTTTTTCTGGAAAAGTACTTCGCTTGGCTTCAGGCCCTGCAGGAGTTTTTCGATGTAAGCCATATCGCCCTGCGCCACCAGAAACTCGCCGGTGGACACATCGAGAAAAGCTGCGCCGGTGAGGCGTTCGCCAAGATGCACCGCTGCCAGAAAATTGTTGGAGCGGTGATCGAGAATTTTATCGTTGAATGAAACGCCGGGGGTGAGCAGCTCGGTAACGCCGCGTTTTACAATGGTTTTGGTGAGCTTGGGATCTTCGAGCTGATCGCAGATGGCCACGCGCATGCCGGCGCGCACGAGTTTGGGAAGGTAGCTGTCGAGCGAATGATGCGGAAAACCGGCCAGTTCAATGTGCGAGGCGGCGCCATTGGCGCGTTTGGTGAGCACAATGCCCAGCACGGCGGCGGCGCGTTTGGCATCCTCGCCAAAGGTTTCGTAAAAATCGCCCACGCGGAAAAGCAGCAGGGCATCAGGGTATTTCGCCTTGATGCTGTTGTACTGCTTCATAAGCGGTGTTTCGGCGGGTTCGCCGTTCGGACCGGCCTTCGCTTTTGCCATAGTGGGGCAAAAATAGCGGTAAACGGGTGGTTAAGTATGGCAAACTTGTGAACAGAATTAAGGTTTTCTGTTAATTTCGCAGTGAAATTACACGCTCCACACGCATTTTATCTAAACCTCTTTTATGCGAATTTCCATAATCGGCTGCGGCAATATGGGGCTTGTATATGCCCGTGCATTTACGCGCTACAACTTGGTAAAACCCGGCAAGCTCCTGCTGGCCGAGAAAAACGAAGCACGCCGCGATGAACTCCGTCATTTTCACCTGGGCGAAGTAGTTCTGGTAAATGACCCCGCCATATTGGAAAGTGATGTGTTGATTCTGGCCGTGAAACCGCAGGATTTTCCGGATGTGGCGCCGCAATTCCGAAACCGCCTGAAGCCGGGCACAGTGGTACTTTCCATTATGGCAGGCATCAGGCTGGCGCAACTGGAGGAAATGCTGGGACACACCACGCTGGTGCGTGCCATGCCCAATGCACCTGTAGAAGTGGGCATGGGCATAACCGGCTTCAGCGCCCACCTCTCGGCCACACGGGCACAGATACAGAAAGTGGAACACCTGCTGGCCAGCACCGGCCGCACCTTGTATTTCGAAGATGAATCGCTGCTGGATGCCGTAACGGCGCTCAGTGGCAGCGGTCCGGCCTATTTCTACTACATTCTGCAGGCCATGATTGATGCCGGCAAACACCTCGGCCTTTCCGAAACCGAAAGCAGTTTGCTGGTAAAACATACCATGAACGGGGCCTTCCAGCTGGTAAATAATTCAAACCGGCCGTTTAACGAACTCATCAAAGCAGTAGCTTCACGCGGCGGTACTACGGAAGCAGCACTGAATGTATTTGAAGAAAAAGGCCTGCACAATACCATTGTGGAAGGAATTATCCGTGCCGAAGAACGCTCACGTCAGCTCTCCGAAAATACCTCTAAACCCGATCCAACCCTCAGCCAACCTGATTCACAATTGTAGCCGCTCAGCAATTACACACCTGCATTACGAACGCAGTTCCAAATCAGGCGCATTTGCAAAGAAAAAGTCGTCGGGCAGAAAATAGTTGTATCTTACGCCCAAGTCACTGGATCTGGTATTCTCTTCTGCTGCTCTGGCCCCCGCCTTTTATGCAGTTTTTTCTACTCTTTCCTGAAATCGTGTACTGCAAAAACGTCCTGCAGCTCACGACCCAATTTGCATCTTTCCCTGACTTAGGGCAAGATTCAGGACCGTGTGCCGAGCACTGGTTTTTATACAAAACAGGAATATGCAGAAAGTACGTTTTGCCAACGATCATAAATTATTTACGGCTGCACTCAAGAGTAAGGTAAATAATTACTTCGCCCAGAATAACCTCAAACCCGTTGGAGATTTCAGGCTGTATATCAAAACCATCGTTTTCATTACGCTGGCAGTAAGTTGTTATGCCGTGTTAATGATTGATGTATTACCCAATTGGGCGGCACTGCTTACCTGTGCCTTGCTTGGCATTTCATTCGCCGGAATCGGATTTAATATTATGCACGATGGCGGACACAACAGCTATTCGAATAAAAAATGGGTGAATGAACTAATGGCTTATTCACTCAATCTGCTTGGAGGTAATATTTATCTCTGGAAAATCAAACACAACTACAATCATCATTCATTCACCAATATTGACGGGATTGATGAAGATATTGACATACGTCCTTTTCTGCGCACCGGCAACGACCAGCCCCTGCACCGCTATCACCGCTATCAGCATATTTACTGGGTGGTGCTTTATGGTATGGTTTACTTTGCCTGGATTTACATTAAGGATTTTAAAAAATATTTCGGAGGGAGAATTGCAGACACCCAATTCAGAAAAATGAGCCGTGGTGAACATTTCATTTTCTGGATCAGCAAGCTGCTTTATCTCGGTATTTTCATTGCACTGCCCTCGCTGCGTCTCGGACTGCTGCCTGTGTTAACCGGCTACGCAGTAATGTCTGTGGTGTGCGGTTTCATTCTGGGTATTGTGTTTCAAATGGCACATGTAACTGAAGGTACAAGTGTGCATTCAACCCAAAAGGGAAAAGCCAGCGATATGAGCGACTGGTTTGTGCATCAGCTGCAGACTACTGCAAACTTCAGTACAAAAAGCAAATTCGTTTCATGGTTTGCCGGCGGACTCAATTTTCAGGTTGAGCATCATTTGTTTCCTCAAATCAGTCATGTGCATTACCCGGCCATTAATTTGCTGGTAAAGGATACGTGCAAAGAATACAACATCCGTTATTCGGAATATCCCACTTTCCTCGCTGCCGTTAAATCGCACGTGGAATACTTAAAGACTGTTGGCCGGCAGTAAACACAATTTCAGGCCGGGTGCACTTATCGTGCATCTGTTTCAATACTAATCATTCAATACAATGAAAACAGGTAAAGTAAAATTTTTCAATCAAACCAAAGGCTTTGGTTTTATTACTGATGACAGCAACGGACAGGAAATTTTCGTTCACATCAGCGGAACCAGAGACGAAATTCGTCAGGACGATCAGGTTACGTTTGATACAGAAGAGGGCAAAAAAGGCCTTAATGCCGTAAATGTGCGCATTGCATAACGCGCTGCTTCATTCTATGAGCCTGACAGGAAATTTTGATTTGATTTTGATGAATTTTTAAATTGATTGAGGCGCTTTTTGACCGGATATCCGGAAGGTCACTGAGAAAAAAGCCAGGAAAAGCAATCAAAAAAGGCATGAGATCATTAAACTAAAAATTCCCCAACAGGCTCTAAAATGGTCTGCACGTACTTCGTGACATGCAGAAAAATTCACGAATATTCGTAATTGCACATTTCCGCAACTGCGATAAAATTACAAAGCCGGTCGTTGCTGACCGGCTTTGTCGTTTTCAATAACAGCGTTTCAAAAAGTGCATGAAGGCGTCTTTAGACCGAAATTCAACCTGAAATAATCGGGACAAACCATATCATCGAGCAATAAAAAAAAATATATTGCATACTTTTAATCCGGTATCCATTACTAATCGCCTAACTTCTCCACAGTCAACATGCAGCGAGTAAAATACCTATACCGCTCAATACTGTTCCTGCTACTGATAATTGCATTTCGTGGTCAGGCAAGGGCGCAGATTGTATATGTAGGAATGTTCAACGGCGATGTTTATGCCGTGGATCCCAATACCTGTAACACGCAGTTTATTGGTAATTCGGGCCTGATTTTATTTGATATTGCCACCTGTGGCGGATTACTTTATGGTACCGACGGAACCAATTTGTATTCGATTGATCCTTTTACCGGTGCATCGTCGTTTGTTTCGGCAATGCCGGTTTCGCTCAATTCGCTGGTGTGCGACGGTAATGGGGTTTTATATGCCGCAGGAACAGATTTATATTCTTACAATACCGCTACCGGTGTATGGACATTTCAGGGCATGGTACCCATGCAATCTGCCGGTGATCTGGCATTTTACAACGGCAACCTTTACCTCAGCGATATCAACAATAACCTGATACAGATTAACCTGACCCCGTTCAGTACACAGATTTCGTGCTTCATTCCCAATTTCCAGTTTTGGGGTATGGGTTCCGTTCCCGGTGCAAGTTGCAATGATCCCGAAATTCTGATTGGCGGCGATTTTAGTTCGCTTTATACGATTAATGCCACCACCGGAGCCACGAGTTTGCTTTGCAATCTTAATCTGCCCGTTACGCCAATAGTGGGTTTGGCCACTGAAATTGTCCCCGTTAACAACAATGGCTTTACCCTTACCTCGCTCACAGCCTCGCCGCTCTGCAACGGCGATTTAACCGGATCGGCAACGGTAAACGTGCAGGGAGGAGCAGCACCCTTTACCTATTTATGGCCCGCCTCAGGCAACACAACCAATTCTATTGCCAATGTTTCTGCCGGCACTTACGATTGCATTGTAACTGATTCCGCCGGATGTATCGATACACTTACCGTAATCATTACACAACCCTCCCCGCTGATTGCCGCCATTAATGCCCCGGCAGGCGGATGCAGCGGCACACAGGCTCAGCTTAACGGCAATGCGGCTGGTGGTACAGGCCTGATAAACTACCTGTGGCTGCCCGGCGCAGTAGCAGGCAATACACTCACGGTTACTCCCCAACAAACCACTACATACACACTTGTGGCTACTGATGCCAACGGCTGTACAGACTCTGCTCAAAGTTCATTTGCGGTGTGGCCAGTACCCGTGGCCGCGTTAAATGTGGCACAGACCAGTGTATGTGAAGGAAGTACGGTAGCATTTACCAGTACATCCACCATTCAGGCACCGGGTGTTATTGCACAATGGAACTGGGACTTTGGCAACGGCAATACCGCTACAGGGGCAAACGTAACGCCCACATTCAATCAGCCTGGTGCGGTAAACGTTTCACTCATTGTTATATCTGCTGATGGTTGCAGCGACACCGTTACACAAAATGCGGTTGTTACGGTAAACATGCTGCCTGTAGCCGATTTCAATTATCAGCTCACAGCTTCATCCGGCTTTAATGGTCAGGTGCAGTTTAATGATCTCTCAACCGGTGCCACAAATTGGTTCTGGCAATTTGGCGATCCGGCTTCCAGTACTTCGGTACAGCAAAATCCAAACTTCACCTACCCCGACCCTGACTGTTACACAATTCAACTTGTTGTTTCTGATGCTGCCGGATGCACCGACAGTACCACAGAGGAAATTTGCTTTGTGCTCGAAACCACACTTTACATACCCAATACATTCACTCCCGGCGGCGATGGGAAAAATGAAATCTTTATTCCCGTTGGCGAAAATATCAGCACCGAAAATTACCTTTTCAGAATATACAACCGGTGGGGTGAAATGCTTTTCGAAACCACATCGCCTGCTACAGGATGGGATGGAACGTACAAGGGCAGTAAAGTACAGATTGATACGTATGTATGGACACTTCAGTATGCCGACGCCAGCAACCGCACCCGCCAGGCAGTCGGGCATGTAAATGTAATTCGCTGATTGCTTAAAAGGACAGACTCCTGTTTATTTGAAATACTGCAAAAACGTTTCCTTATAATTTGCAGAAATATCAATCTGCGAATTATCCTCAAGTATCACATATCCTCCCATATTTTTGTGAAATGATTTCACACATTCGAGATTGATGATGTGTGATTTATGGACACGCAAAAACGGGTAATCGAGTAGTTCATCATAATGTTTCAGAAAGCGGCAGGCCATTTTCTTTGAGCCGTCTTTAAGATGAATATCGGTGAAATTACCATTGCCCTGCAGCCTGATAATATCTTCCATTTTAATCACCTCAAAGCCTTCAAGTGTGGGCAGAATAATTTGCCGTTTACGCACCTGCTGCTCACGAAAATTTGAAACGGCAATCTGGTTACGGTTAATGCTTTCGCGGGCATCAATGTGCTGCGCAGCTTTATCCACGGCTGCAATCAGGTCTTCGATACTCACCGGTTTGAGCAGATAGTAGGCTGCACTCTGGTTGAGTGCACGCAGCGAATATTCGGAAAATGCAGTTACAAAAATAGTTTCGAAATGCAGGTCTTTGCAATTATCGAGAATATCAAACGCATTACCGAAAGGCAGTTCCACATCAAGAAAAACAAGTTGAGGCTTTAATTCGTGTAACACGGCCACCGCTTGTTTTGAATCGTGCGCCTCACCAATTACTTCTACCTGCGGGCAATATTTTTGCAAATAGGCCTTCAGTGCTTCGCGTGCTGAAAGCTCGTCTTCCACGATTACGGCTTGTATGCGGCGCGCTACCATCGGAGAGTTACAATTGTGCCGCTTTCGGTGCCGGCTTTTTCGGTCACTTCAAAGCGGATGGTTGATTTGTACAAATTATTGAGTAAGTCAATTCGCTCCTGCACATTTTTGAGACCAAGCGACTCGTAGCGTTTCTGATTGGCTGTTTTTATGCGCTTGCTTTCTTCGAGGCCGATGCCGTTGTCATCAATCACCGCAAGCAGCAACGTGCCTTCTTTGCGGAAACGGAGTGTGAGCATGCCCTGTGTTTGTTTGTATCGCAGGCCGTGCCAGATGGCGTTTTCGAGGTTGGGTTGCAGGAGCATGTTGGGTATTTGTTCTGCCTCAGGATTAATTGCCGGGTCGATTTCGATTGACCAGTTGAATTTATCGGGGAAGCGCATTTTTTCGAGTTCGAGGTATTTGCGCAACAGGTCAATTTCGGTTGAAAGCGGAATGTAGTCTTTGTTTGAATTTTCCATGATGCTGCGCATCAGGTGGGAATATGAAGTAAGGTATTTGTTGGCCTCTCGTTCATTGCTGGTGGCAATAAACTGGTTCACGCTGTTGAGGCTGTTGAAGATGAAGTGCGGATTCATTTCACGCCGGAGCGATTGCAGGGCGATGAGTTTGTTGCGCCGGCGGATGGAGAGCCAGCCTTTTACAAGTATGCCCAGCAGGGTAAGCAGCAGCAGCACCGAGCCAATAAGTATATAGTTGGAGCGATTCCGGCGGTGCAGCAATTCATCTTTAAGCGTTTGCTGCTGCTGCAACTCCGCTATGCGGGCTTCGTTGAGCAGAAACAGTCGCTTGTCGATAAGACTGCTGTCTCTCGCAAGCAGCGTATCAAGCTGCTGAATAAAGTTTTGTTGCAGGGCTTTTGCCTTTTCGGCTTGTCTGCGGGTGCTGTAAAACGATGTAAGTGCAAGTACACATTGCCGCGCTTCCTTTACGTTGGCATTCTTCACCGCAAGCGAGTATGCATCTTCCAGCACACGCTGTGCTGCATCGGCACTATCGAGTTTCAGATAAATTTCAGAGAGGCTGCGCAGCTGGGCGGCCTGTACTGCGGCAGTTGGTGCTTCGCGCACAATTTCCTTTTGCAGTGTAAGTGCTTCGGGCAAGTTGCTGGAAGCCACCAGCACATCCACCATATTGCTTTTTATCGCCACCGAATTTCCTGCCGGCATACTGTCAATGGCATTCAGCACTTCGCGGTAATTCTCGAGCGCCTGCGTATTGTTGTTGAGCGATACATTGGTATTTGCAATTTGCGTAAGGTTTTCAATCTGCTCACGCCGGTTGCCCGAATTATTCAGCAAATTTGCATTGTTATTCAGATACACAAGCTCAGTTTCGGGCGATGATTTTACCTGCATGCGCCGGGCATCATTGCGGTTGAGTTGTTTGTTCAGTGTATCAGCCGCAAGCAGGGATGCATTTGAATAACTGGAAGATGCCTGCGCAAATTTCCTTTGTGCTTCCTGCACTTTAGCTAATTCGCGGTAATAAGCTGGTAAATTTTTCTGCCCTTTTACCGTTTTTTCCAGTTCAATGGCTTTGTTCAGGTACGCTTCGGCACGCGCATAATCGCCGGTAGTACTCAGGCTTTGGGCAAGCTGAGCATAGTTGTTGGCCAGCTCAGCCGCAGGCTTGTTTTCGGCAATGGAATTAAGCAATTGTGTGGATGCCTGATTAACAGGAAGCACATAATTGCGCTGTGAAGTATCCTGCCGCAATGTATTTTGCGCGGGCAAAATCATTGCCACACACATTACACACATAAAGAAAAAGTAGTTCAGCAACTGCATCGGTACGGGTAAAGATAAACAATAGCCTGCGTAAACGGGCAGTGGAAAGTCTTGTCAAAAAAGACTTTCCGCCGCCCGGTTTGTTCAGTTAAACAATCAATCTTCTTTCCACGCAATCAGATAATTCTCCGTTTTATACAACTGTCCGTTCTGATTGAAACAGCGCCACTCGCCTATCCGCTCGCCCTGTGGCGAATACCGTCCGCATTCTTTCACAATAAGTGGCTGACGTTGCTGATAATAGCCGAGATAAATGAAATTTATATTCGGCGATACAGAAGCGGCCTCATAATAATTCACTTTCAGATGTACATCGCCACCGGGCGCTTTCGATTTCAGTTCAAGCACCTGATCGCCTGCATAAGTTACTTGTATTGAATCGTACATAAGTGTAAGCGAAAGATCACCAAACATACTCATTCCTTCAATCAGCTTACCGGCCACATGCCTGTAATTGGCACGCAGTGAACGATGCAGCGAACCGTGAAAATTACCTGCATTGTAATTGTATTCCTTGTAATACGTCCACGTACCTTCCTTGAGATAAGTAACCAGCTGCGGGCTGCCAAAAAGTTGAACACGGCCGGGACTATATATACTTCTTTGCGAACGACCCAGACTGGCACTGCCCGAAGATGTAACATACTCCACCGGCGAGCTTGCATGAATGGCGGCAGTATTGAGCGCCGTAAGTTCAATGTTCTGAAACCACTGCAGGTTGCCCGGATTGTAAACTTTTTCCTTACCCTGCGCAATGAGTGCGCCGCCTGCATTATACACTTCGGTATATAGCATCGAATCGTTGAGCGGACGACGGACCCACGTCAATGTATCTTCCTTTGTGTAGTTGGTTTTGGTGACCACTTTTCCATCGCGGAAAAGAATTTTTTCGATGATGTTGCCTTCGCGGTCGTAACGGATGCGCAGGCCGTTGAGTTTATCGTTGCGCCAGATTTCGGTGCGGCAAAGTTTATTGGTACCCTGATAGTATTCGGCCCATTGTCCGGTTTTCTTGCCATTTTCGAACCAGCCGATAATCCACGGAATACCTGCTGCAAAATTCTGAATCCATTTTCCGTTCAGTATGCCGCCACTGCCCTCGCCTTTCAGCCATACATAATTGGGATTCCCTTTTGCGGGCTTTCCTGTTTTTTCATCGTCGAAGTAGGCAAGAATTACTTCCGGCTTTTGAGGAATTTCGTGTTTGTTAGGCAGGAAAAAAGCATTAACGAGATACGAATCATACACACCCTGAATCAGCTTGAGTTCTTCAAGTGTAAAACCCGAACACGATTGCCATTCAATTACCGCCGGATCTTTAATGTCTTTTACCCAGATATAATTATCGGCCGCAGCAATTTTGTGGGCAAGGGCATCATGTCCGCTTTTCATCATCAGGTAGCCAACCGCGCAATGCGTATTGTGTTCGTCAATAAACACCGGAATACGATCGAGGCGATAGTAGTTGAGCGGAAACTGTCCGGCTTCGCGGTATTCGCCCAACCATTGCAGCATTTGCATGCGGTTTTGCAATTGTGTTTTGCTGAGGTGCGAAGTCTGATTTCCGTGCAGAATATCGAGCACCGCACCGAGATGCGCCTGCACGTATTCGCGGTCGGAAGTAATGCGGCGCATATCGCCGGCCGGAGCGCGGTGGGCATATTTTTTCCAGTTGGGATTAAATGCGCAAAGCTGCTGGTAGAAACCTCCGGCCAAAGCCGGCAAGGCAACCAAACCTGCGAGAATTGAAAGGAATATCTTTTTCATGGCTCAATTTTGTTGTTGAGCCAAAGATGCGGCAAGCCGGATTGCCTTCGGAAGAAGAATGGGTAAAACCGGGTGGCGACTTGGTGAAATGATCTGATAAAAAACCGGCCTCATTTATATACCGATCGGTATTTTTATTATACTTGTACCCGAAAACAAACTTCTGCATGTCGAAAGCCGAACGCACACGTCAGTATATTATTGAGAAAACGGCTCCCGTATTCAATGAAAAAGGATACGCAGGAACTTCGCTTACTGATTTGGCAGATGCCACCGGTTTAACCAAAGGCAGTATTTACGGCAACTTTGAAAACAAAGACGAAGTGGCGCTGGCTGCATTCGAATACAATTTCTCACGTATAACCGAGTACCTGCGCGAGAAAATATACAGCCGCCAATCGGCCACAGACAGGCTGAAAGTATATCCCGAGGAATACCGGAATTTCCTGAGTCTGAAATTTCTGCGCGCCGGATGTCCGCTGTTAAATACAGCTGTAGAAGCCGACGACACCCACCCCGCCCTGCGCGAAAAAGCCCGACAGGCATTGCAATTCTGGCGAAAATCAATTGAAAAAATCGTTCAGCAGGGCATTGATTCAGGCGAAATCAATCCGAAAACCGATGTACAGGAATTTGTAACGATGCTTACCTGTATTATTGAAGGTGCCGTAATGCAGGCCAAACTTACCGGCCGGAATCAGGAATTGCACATCGCCATGAATTTTCTCGAAAAACAAATCAATGCACTGAAAGATTAATTTTTTTACCATTTAATATACCGATCGGTATTTTTCAAAAGAATATACATTCAATCAAATCAAAAAGAACAGAAAACCAATCATACTAATCAACTACATATCCATCAACAAAAATCATCGTCATGCAACTACGACCTTCTTCTTTCGAAAAAATCCGTTTTCACGACTGCGACATGTTCGGTCATCTGAACAATGCGCGTTTTATTGATTATATGATTAATGCCCGTCAGGAGCACCTTGTGGAGGCTTACGGATTTAATATTCATGATTTTTACCGCAAGCAACTCGGATGGGTAATCAGCACACATGAAATTGCGTATCTGCGTCCTGCCGTATTCGACGAGCGTGTAATTATTGAATCACAACTCCTTCATCTTGGCAAAGATCATTTGTGTGTAGAAATTGCCATGCTCAACGAAGAACGGTCGCACTACAAATCAATTCTACGCTCAAGACTAACCTTCATCAATTTGAAAACCGGTAAAAAGGAACTGCATCCTGAGGAATTTATGATCTGGGCACAGCAGCTGGCAGATAGCGGCAGGCTGGTTGAAATGACATTGCAGGAAAGAGTGGGAATGTTGCTTGGGAAAAGGGATGAATAAAGTTAAATTAAGTATTCATCGGTGAGCAGCCGAAAGATTCAGCCACGGATTGAGAATGAGTAGAGGAAATTAGAATTAGTGTCCGTGTCTCGTACCTAAACCATGTTCAAGCCGTAATTTATTTTCAGTAACGCCAAACCCGGTTTCAATTGTTGAATGCTCTTCCTTGTTGGTCCAACCATGATGCACACCGCCAGCAGCATATCGCTGTTGTGCTATATTTCTTCGGTTATTTCCCTGTTTATTGTGGAGTGCATGAATTAATTCGTGTGCAACAACAATAAATGCAGGTGAAGGTATTTGATGGCCTGCTGTATCAGTATTTGTGTTTGCACCATCGGTCAGGCCACTTTCCATGCCAATAAGGCTTCCCGAACCAGTTCCCCGGCGTTTGAATTTTGCATTACCCAACGCAAGTGCGTTGGCATCAATATTATTTGCTTCGGCTCCAGTCATTATTCCCATTCCCACAAGATCAGGATGATATGGTCTTATATCAATAGGAATATTTCGGCCATCACTGTTATCAAGAAGCTCATTGATAAGACTACGTCCCATGGGTCGACTCATGATACGGGCAAACATGGCTCGGTTATGTCTGGCAAATTCGGGCAAATTTTGATCATGAGTACCAGGGCCATAGCTTCTGGCACGCGTATCCACGTTCACTGTACCTGTATTACGTCGCAATGAATTCCAGTTTTGATCGAGCCGGGTTGATTGCGCAGCTGTCATTCCTGCCCTGTCGGGAGTGTAAAGTCTAAGATTATAATAATGTAAATATTCAATGGCATCAGTATGAGCTGTTTGAATCTCATTAAGCAGTGCATGAATAACATGTTTTTCGGTACCAGCGCCTCCGGGTTGGGCTTTATTGGCTACTAAATAAGCGTAAACCTGATGCTCCATAGTATCTAAGGCTGCCAATACGGCATCAGAATATTGCTGTCTCCCGTAAAACCATGGCCTTCGTTGAGCATGAAATACATTAAGTGCATTAATTATTGCAGCAATATGAGGATCGTGCAAATTACCGGCAACACCATTAATATTATTGGTTAATGTTGCTGAAGTTAACAAACATTGCACAACATGCTGATCAGATCCGATGCTCAACCGCTGAACGCTTTGTGCAATGTGGAGGGGGGAATCAGCTGCTTCATGTTGTTTGAACTGACTTGAATTTTGTTTCCCTTGCAATGCCTGCCGTCCCATTACATCTGCTTCTTTCTCCAGCCCATGATCGTCGTTCACATTCACCTTGCCTTTCATCTGCATGGTAGGCTTCACACGCCCCTGTTTTTGCTGCACCACATGCCAGGCCTCGTGCGGCAAATGTTTTTCCTGTCCGGGCGCCAGATGGATCTGATTGCCCTGTGCATAGGCATGCGCATTCAACTGTGCGGGTTGCGAAGAGTTAAAATGTACCTGCACATCATCCATCGAATGCCCGGATAAGTTTTCGATACCGGTTTTAAGCTGGTCGGGCAGGCCTGTATTGTTGGGCTTATTCTGAACCGGCTGCTCTTTTGATAACTGTGCAGATTCAAGTTGTTTGCGTTGCGCAATTGTCGAAGGCCTGTTATCTGCTAACAAAAAACCTTTCGCATAATGCATACCGGCAGGTTTGGGAGCCTGTTCTGAACTTTTTTTCGGCTGAAACATCGGTTGTATTTATTTATTAATTTTTCGTAAATACTTCACCATTCCAGCTACAACCAGCAGCAATTCGTTTGGATGAAACTGCCGTATTCCTCTCCATTCAAATACAGGTCTGTCGCCCGGATCCGTTTTACTTCCGAAACCACCAAATGCGCGCAGTTCTTTCTTTTGCTGCGGAGTGCCCGGAAAATGCTTGCTGGTAATTAAGTCTTTGCCCTGCGATCTGCGGAAAATGTAACCATCAGAAGGCATCATGTTTCTTAACCACTGACCTATGCTAACCTGATGAAACTGTTGTCCTTGAATTACAAATGCCGGTGAAAAAACCGGTGTTCCCGCATTCACTCCGGGAATGTAAGGGTTGAGTGTTTGAATTACTGCTGCTCGGAAGCGGTTATACCCCAAACTGAGTATCCTGTTTTGATTTAAATACTCTTCAAGCGTGAAGATGATTTTGGAATAGTCGGTGCGTGCCTGCAACAAACCCACTGCCCCCGGCAAGGCGTTATGACCATGCAGGGGTAGCTGAACCAGAATACTTATTACGCTGGCAACCGCTTTCTTTTCAGGACCGGTAAGAAAATGATAATGATTACGCACACTCTGGATCGCATGCTGATAAATAGGCTGACTTACATTTCCAAACGGGTCGGTAGCTTCATAGTTTCTGGCGTACTCTTTATAATGCTGTGGCTGAAGTGGACCAGCTCCATGAAACCAATTGGGCGCTTCACGGCCTAATGCCGAGCCGCTGGTTACCTGATACAATTTATCTATTCTCACACCTCCTGTCATCTGCAGCTGGCCTATTGTAGCTGGATAACCCGTTACACTCAGAAAGCGTGTCCAATTGTATCCATTGATTCGGGCTATTGTATTGGCTTGTTTCCAGTTGTTCACAGGAGGTGCGGTGAGTGCCTGAATATCCAACACAATATTCTGAGTGGCAATAAGCATCTTCTGCAGGTCTTGCGGACTGTGTTCATTGATGGGATCAAGAATAAATTCGACATGTGTTCCTCCCACAGGATCAATATCAGCCGTAATGGAATATCCTTTTTTGCGCAAAATAACATCGCCTTTATTATACGCTATCCAGTTTCCCCCGAAAAAACCGGTTCGCTTTTCCACATCAATACTACCTATTTCATACTCAAACCCTACTTTACGCTGAACCGGATTTTGTGTTTGATTTGAGTTTGTCTGAATCGGAACATTGGGTGTATCGCTATCTGTGACTTTTCTCTGCAATGCCTGTTTTCCCATAACATCCGCTTCTTTCTCCAGCGCATGATCATCGTTCACATTCACCTTCCCTTTCATCTGCATGGTAGGTTTCACACGCCCCTGTTTTTGCTGCACCACATGCCAGGCCTCATGCGGCAAATGTTTTTCCTGCCCGGGCGCCAGATGGATCTGATTGCCCTGTGCATAGGCATGCGCATTCAACTGTGCGGGTTGCGAAGAGTTAAAATGCACCTGCACATCATCCATCGAATGCCCGGATAAGTTTTCGATACCGGTTTTGAGCTGGTCGGGCAGACCGGTATTGTTGGGCTTGCGCTGAACCGGCTGCTCAGCTGATGGCGGCGCTGATTCACTTTTTTTCCGTTGCGCCACAGATGCAGGCCGGTTATCGCTGAGTGCTGCCGCATGCGATGATACCTGTTGCTGAACAGGCAAATATGAACTTGCTGATTTATGGATAGTTGAATGTTTTTCCATGAGATAAAAGTGTTATCCGATTAATTTTTTGGTCAGATAATAAGCGGCCAACCCACCCAACACTGTACCGCCGGTAGCCAGCGCGGTTGCTCCCAATGCACCGTATCCGGCAAGGGTTGCCAATTTGAGTCCTGCAGCCAAACCGGCGGCACCTCCTAACACGCCAACGGAAGCAGGAACCGTTGGGCTGTTTGTTTTAACAGGTTTGGCCGCCAGCGGTGCTTGCTTTATTGCAACAGGTGTTGTCAGATCTAAATTATCTACACCAAGACTATTGGGATTTGGGACACCATCAAACTCCTTGTGTTTTGCACGCAGGTAATCCGTAATCGCTTTCTTATGAACATAGGGAATATCCTGTCCGATAGTTAATCCATGCTGCTGGTAATACTGGGTTACATAAGCTTTCAGATGTTTGTCGTAAGCATTGTGGGCCACGCCCTTGACAATATGAAAAAGTCCGCGAGCAGGCTGTTTTCCGCTTTGCTGTTTTGCGGTTGTGTACTGTGGATTTGTGTTTACCTGCGTTCCTCCTCTGCCAGCCAGAAGCATTTTTCCGTTGTCCTCGCTGTTAATAAATTCATAAGGCCATCGAAGTATTTTTGTAGCGTATGATGCAGAAACCAGATGCTGTGCTTCCTGGCCGGTTCCGGTTGACTGGCTTCCTTTCCAATTGGCAAATGAAACGCCCTTTTTTTGTTCTGCTTTTGCAATCACATCGTTAACCGTATCGGTTGAATTTTTGACCACATCTTTACAAAATCTCACAATAGCAAGCCATTCCGCATCACCATCCAATCTTTCACTTCCTACTTTACCAGACTGGTATTTACTTTTTTCTGTGGTCCATAAATTCGTGTATGATACCAGTTGCACAGGCGTTCCATCGGATACAGACCTTGCACTTCCTATACTTTTCTCCATACTTACCTGATCCCATTTTGCCTGAAACAGGTTACGAAGCGCGTTGGATGCTGTCCGGTTATCGGTAAGTGATGCGCTGCTTTTACCAGTATGCAATGCTGCCAGTTGCATTGTATTTCTCGTTTGCGATATATATGGCCTGATCATCTTACATGGTATTATTTTATCGATTTAAACACGACGAAAGCGAGGCCAGCTGAGCAGGCTTTCGGGAAGGGCTCTGCTCATGATCAGGCCTGTTATCAGGGCGATGAATTGGCGATGTATTCATTGTGTTTACTTTTTGGAATTTGGCGTTGTTCTTTGTATGCTGTGTGCAAATAATTTCTCAGGGCACTAATTCATAGACATAGATGTAACTGGTATTTTTCGCTTGCGTAAACGTTTCATGATCCGGTACACTTCTTCCGTGAATATCATCATGCTTGTGCCAGCTATCAGCATTACTTCGCACAAACGATGTATAATGACCACCGCCAAATCCCTTTCCTTCATGGCTGCTGAAATGAATGAGCCGGTAGCGTATATTCTGCCCTGCAAGTACTCCGGTAAGACATACAGGCGGAATGGTGAGCAACAGCGGTGCTGTGACTGCTTTATTAAGTTTAATTCGTCCCTGGGGTGTTTGTAAAAAACGCTTCAGGTTAATAATGAGAACGTTGGGCAATCTGTTGAATCTTACTTGTTTGGTTACCCGCTTCTGCCGGTAATCAACATCCGGCTCTACCCTTGAATAATGACGTAAGGCATCGGGAATACTAGTTATCGCATCACTATTGATTTCGAGCTGCAGCGTAGTTTCATTTATATTATGGTCTGACGGGCCGAAACTATTGTCGTGTGCTGCCCCGAGGTGGCTATTCTGCCCGATGGTAATGTTGTTATCGGGCCTGAGATACTGCAATAAACGAGTAAGCACTTCAGCGGCATCCTGCTGTACACCCCAACTGGCCGGTTTTGTTGACACATCAACAACCATTGGCTCTACTTTCTTGCTTGTTGAACTGGTTGAAGAAGATACAGATACCGGCGTTGTTTCGGCAACTAATTTTTCGGCTTTTGCCTTTGCAGAACTTTCGAGTGCCTTTACCGGAACTATCACTTCATTTGCGGGTAAGATTTGTCCGACCTGCCCGAGAAAAGTCATTACATAATTAATATCATACTTACTGATCTTCGCATCTGGCTTTCGCAAACGGGTTGCAAGTTGTCCGATTCTGCTATTTTGCTGAATTGCCATACCCCGTGCCTGATCCTGCCGGCGAAGGTTAATATCCACAAGCGGGTCATCTTCAAGCGGAACATCACGGTCAAAAAGTTGCAGTAACTGATTATGGCTGGCGAATAAATGTACGATTGCAGCGATGTAACAGCTGTTTAAAATATGTTCAATGCGTCCGGTAGGATAAGCATAATGAGGTTCATGCCGCCAGTCATCATTCTCTGATTCACTACTGCTTAAAGAAGAGTCATCAGAGCTGCTGTGTGTACCTTCAGAACTATCGTCATCGGAAGAATCACCACCGGGTTTGGGTTTCACGGCCGTGGCTCGTTGAACGCCCACCTGATTAAATTTAATGCCACTCGCATCTTTCAGACTTACCTGTTCATCATCTGTCCGGGTAAATGCGTTGCCGCTTTTGGTTAGATGGTATCGAATACCATTTACTGTTATCTGCTCGTTTTTTCCGATAACTGCGGTTAACGAGGGAGGAGTATTGAAACCTGTAATATTGGCATCCCAGCCTTCAACATAAAATCTGGGAACTGCCGTGAAACTGTCCACAAGCAATCTTGCTGCCTGATTTTGCTGATTGCTGGACTCGCTGGCATTTACTCCGGTGGTAATTACTACCGTCCATCCGGCGTCGCGCAAGCCGGAAATGATGCGTTTCAGGTTCTTATAATCAGATTGTTTCTCAGCGTCGTTTTCATAAATAGCCGGAAAATTAATTCTGAAACTAACATATCGTTCAAACATATACTGTGCCTCACGCCAGCTTCTGAGCCCTAAAGCTTTACTCACCTCAATCCAAAAACGTATAAGTTCAGCGGTAAGTTCGCGTGCACATCCTACACAAGTTGAACGGTTAAGTGTAAGCTGCAGTCGATTGACAGAAGAATGAAGAATTTGTTCCGGGGTGTTTTTATTTTTTTTAATTGAGGCAACCAGTCGATTAATGAGATTCACCCAACCGACAGAACTAATTGTAGTTTGTTCGGCGTGGGTTGACGTATTGAATCCGGTAGTGAGTCCTTTAGGAACAGCTCCGCCAATGAGTTCAGAAGCAGCTGTTGGAATCTTTTCCTTTAATAAATCGGCCTTAATACTTTCACGTGCTTTGGCGGCCGATTGTGTTTTCTCAATTTCTTCTGGTGTAGCTCCGGCATTGGAACTGCTGCCAAAAAGAATTCCCTCTACATGAGGTCTGATTGACGTTGATAATAACTGCTGTAATTCCTTATAAACTCGATCACGCTCAGTAATACATGCAATCAATTTCTCCCCTTTCAAATTCTTTGAATTGACTTCATCATTCAATTTCTTTAATTGTGCAAATAAATTATCCCTAATTACTAACGATGGTTTAATTTTTCCCCATACATCACGCATACGTTTGCGAATTGCGCGGATGTTTGCCTGCCCGTTAATACTCCTCGGCACAAGCCTTCCGTTTTTGAAAAGCATGAGATAGGTATCAGCATAAGGTAAGCCGGTTACCAGATAATGGAATCTGGCATTATCGTCAATACCATATACATGTGACCGGCCCGAAACAGCTCCCATTACTGCAGGATATTTCTTCAATCGTGTATCCGGCTCTGATTCATCATCGCTCAGTTCTGAGTCAGCCACATTATCAAATGTATTCACTGCTGCTTTTTCACCTTTATTCTTCCTTTTCCGCGAAGGAGCAGGACGAACCGAACTGATTGTGGCAAAATACTGGCTGCTATCTTCTTTCGCTTTACCAATAGCTTTTCTAAACCCAGCCGATTCACGACGATTAAACAAAGAAAGATGTGTATTGAACCATTCATTCAAATCAGCAAGTTCCTCTTCCGGAATCGGTTCAGTAGGTTTACTTTCACTCAAACGCT
Organism: Bacteroidota bacterium; assembly: GCA_020402865.1. Classification (NCBI taxonomy): domain Bacteria; kingdom Pseudomonadati; phylum Bacteroidota; species Bacteroidota bacterium. Next base: position 95,805 of record JADBYT010000009.1, read on the forward strand.
TCAAGGCCGATGCTTTATCCCATTCCTTCTTCACATATACCGGAGCTGAGGAGCCGGCTTTGTCCTTCCCCTTTTCTAAATCATCATCTGATAACTCGCTATCTTCTGATGAAGTACCATTTTCGGAATCATGTACATCTTCTCCCGAAAATCCGTCTGAGTTGTCGAGTTCATCAGCTTCATCTGACGACTCAACACGTTGTTTATTATGCGCCGGTGGACGTGTAGGATCAAAAAGGTCATACGCAGGATTATCAGCCTGAACATAGAATTCGTTCCCATCATCGTCTCCAAGCAGATATTCGAGTTGACCGCGAAATACGTGATCATTCAGAATAACAAACTTTTTCCCATCTTTCCGGATAACCTTTTTCCCACGATTTAACATCCCTCCTGGACCTATAACCCGTTGAACGACTCCGGTTAAACGATGATCAGATAAATAACCTGAGGGCTGTTGCATGGATGCACTTTCTTCAGAAAAATCAGCATGATTGCTGCCTGAATCAGTATCCGGAACTGAAGCTTGTTTTAACTGTACAGCAGATGCTCCTTCTGCTACTTGGGATCGGCCAGCATTAGTCTGCCTATTATCTTCGAAAAAAAATCCCGAGCTCTTCTGCTGCACAGTATCAGAATCCTGTGTCTGAAAATCAGGTACAGTTGTATTCGGCTTATGTGCGTGTGTTGAATGCATCGGTATAGCTTAACAGGTTCTAGGTTTATTGTGGCCGGTTGGGGCGACGCCGGCGGGGTTTTCTTACCTCTTCTTTTTCTTCGATCAGCACAACTTTCACCGGAGGTTTATACAGTTTCACTTTTACCGGCCCTTTGGCTCCGGAATAATCTATACGTGAGCAAAAAGGTTCCTTATCGAGTGTGTGTTGCAAGCGTGTCAATCGTGGATCTGTGTAGGGTAGTTTAATTACACGCCCTGCAAGCAGATAAATGAGCAAATAATTCATCGAAGGCAACTCTTCGAAAAGATCTTTGTTCAGACTGGCATGTGTACGTCCCTCATCAAACCCAAGTGGTTCATGCGAATGAGAGATCTGAACAAGAAAAAATGCTTTAATAATCGGTTTCAGTTCATTGATAAATATTTGCATAAAAGAATCCACATCACACTGTGGTAAATCGAAGACAAGAAAAAGCCTGGAGTCTGTGATAAGATATCCAACCAGTACATTTCTGAACTCTCTTTGATGAAGGGTATTGTTTAATCCACGTGCGATCATCGACTTTACATCAGCCACGGTGAATAATTTTTTCCACGAACCGATACGCAACATTACATTTCCAAGCCGGGCATACGGATCATATTTCGGCGAAACTTCTTCAAAAAATATTTTTTCGATATCTCTCATGCAGTTCAGGGAAAGCTTACCAATGTTTTGTGACTCTTATTCATTTCCTTTCTGATCCCGTCAATCAGCTGAGTGCGTGAAATGGTTGTATTTCCTGATTTTGCAGCTGTAATTGCACAAAAACGGAGTACATTAATGATTGATCCGCCGGCCAGTTCAAACTCTTCAGAAATTGGCAATAAGTCGGCTTCGTTATCAAGCCGGAAGTGACCTGAAAATGCATTTTTCCAGAGCCTGAGGCGTTCTTCGGCATCGGGCATACCGAAGTAAATGATTGACTGAAATCTTCGGGTAAATGCCTCATCCATATTGGAGTCGAGGTTAGTGGCGAGAATTATTGTTCCCGGAAAATCTTCGATGCGTTGCAGCAGGTATGCTGTTTGCTGATTCGCGAAACGATCGTTACTAGAATTTGCTGCTGTTCTTTTCCCGAACAATGCATCAGCTTCATCGAAGAATAGTATCCACTGTTTATGCGCTGCAATATCAAAAACCTTAGCCAGGTTTTTTTCGGTTTCACCAATGTATTTTGAAACCAGCATCGACAAATCGATCCGAAACACATCGCGTCCGGAAGCTTTACCGAGCAGAGACGCTGTGAGTGTTTTCCCTGTACCCGGCGGCCCATAGAACAAGGAACGGTAACCGGGTTTGAGATGTCGGTTTAATCCCCATTCGTTCAGAATTGTATCACCGTGTTCAAGCCAGGTTTGTATTTCAGAAACCTGTTCCATCGTTCGCGGATCGAGTACCACATCATCCCAATTAAGACGCGTAGTTATTTTCTGCGCGGGAAAAGAATCGCTGTTCTCGGGTGCAACATGCCGGCCGGTAAGAAAATAGTGATACCAACTTCGATCAAGCAATAAAATGCCAGAAGTTTCGGTAAGATTTGCTTCGTGATCGGGTATTTGCAAAATAGCGTGCTGATACAACTCGTTCGAATGATTAAGCAGTTGCATAGCATGGGTTCTCCATTCAGGTGTATTGCCGGCAATGAGGAAAACAAGTGTTTGCCCGGTAGGGACAAATCCGCTGTGCGATTTATCGAGAACACCTCCGAACTCCGTAAACCCGCGATCATACAACTGATTTTTCCCAAAGAAAATATCAAGTACTTCGGGTTTAAAATGAGGAGCCATTGCCAGCACAAGTGCCAGCCTGCCAAACCGGTCGAGCTGATACTTTCTCACTGTCTGCGCATAAGGCGATTCATCATCGTCCAGATCAGGCAGGGGTAAATCATACCAGTTCATCTCATGGCCTTCCTGCACAAGATAGGTTCGGATGACCTGATTGATCACAGCTTCCAGCCAGTCTGTTTCGGCTTGCAAGGTGAGTATGTACTCCGGATTATTCATGCCTTACAAATAGTTTAGCAAGATCATCGAGCGAAAAATCAGCCCATTTGAAATAACGCAGGGCGGTATTGGGATTCAACTGATTGGCCTGCATCATATCGAGCAAACTGGCCTGAGCCTGCATCGGCACCGGTGCATTGCCCCGGTTTGATGGAGTGAACTGAAAATCGAAATAATCAGCAGCCCAACTGTGACGATCGGTCATTTGCATGATCAGCTCACCAATGAACACATCCAGTGGTTCGTCCTGAACAACCAGTTTTTTTGCGCGGAAGAACGAAGGAATTTTACCCGTTTCCCGGTTGTAATATTCAATCCCCTTCGTTTGTACCGTGTACGATTGCTCCATGCCGAAAATTTCCGTCAGTCCGAAATTTTCCACATCCGTGGCAATTTCAAGTTCTCCTTTGTGCGCACCACTAATTGCCAATGTCCAGTCAGCCGCCGCAACTGTCTCAGTCACCACATAAAGTTGCCTGAATGAATAAACAGTTTGCGTGAGTTTGATGATGAGTGCATTTTGAAGCTCGCTCCAATTGAGCATTTTCACAGACTCCGGCAAACCCGACTTGAACAGATAACTGCCTGCATCGGCAAAACTGATGATCTGGCGACTGAACTGAAAATTTCCGTCCACCGGATGATGACCGCTTCCCCGGCCAGAATACGATTTTGAAACGCCCTCACTGAAGTTCCACATTACCGGATTTTGCCCGATTGCATATCCGAAATCGACATCTTCACGTAGCACAAGGCCGGCTTTGAAAATATTTCCAAGCAGGATAAATTCGCCGTTGCGCAATTGAAAGAAATCGCCGGGAAAAACCGTAACGCCAAGCACACCCGAAGGCACAAAACCTCCGGTACGCTGATAACAGCCTCTGAAAAAATTCTGGTAAACACTATCCATAGCTAACTGGTTTTAGCCACCGTCCCGATTGAATTTTCGGGACGGTGGCTGGAAAATGGATCAGGAAGCCAGCGCGGCTGCATTTCCGGCTGCCAGTCCGGCCTGCAGCGATTGCAGCGTGAGCGTAGCCTGTGCGAGATCGATCTGGCTTTGGTTCAACTGGTTTTGTACCATATTGGTGGCGTTGTACAATTCCCAGTAGTGATTATCCCAATAATCAAAACAATTTTGCACGGCGGTTTTGAGACCATCGCTCTGTTGCCCCAGAATGTACTGATAGGTGCCGTTTGCCTGAAAGTATTCAAGTGCAAACGAGGCCTCTGCTTCAATACTGGATGCCTGCGCAGTAAACACCGACTGCATGGCCGTCATGCACAATGCAATGGTGTTATTTGCATCGCTGCCCAATTTATTGAGCGCACTCACCAGATCATCAGAAACCAGCGGATTTAATGCTTTTTTACGAGCTACATTAACTGCCAGCTTGTTGATCAGTTCAACCGAGTAAATCAGTTTATTCATCACTTTCGCAATGTTATCTGCCACACGGGTTGTTTTGATGTTCGCCTCTACCGATGCATTAAATGCGTTAAACGAATTGGTTTGCAAATCAGAAAAATTCTGAATAACCTGATTCAGACTATTCACATTATTCAGTGCATTTGTCCGGTTGGTATCAGCCTCAGCAAGCCGGGTCTGAAAATTGGCGAGTTTGGAAGTGTAAGAAACAACAATCGACTGAAACTGATCGACTTGTTGCTGCGCCTCAAGCACCTGCAGTGTGAGGTTGTCGAGTTCCGATTTTTTCTTTTCGGTCACTCCATAGCGTCTTCTAGGTGTTGTTATTGACATAGCTGTATGGAATTAGATGATTATTGGGCTGCTTCTGCACCGGGTTCAACAGGAACCGGATTAATGGTAATACCTTCGTTGGTAATGGTAAATGTGCGGGTATCCATTTTACCTGTCCAGGCGCTATTGAATACGTTTGCATTCTCCTCGCTTCCGGAATCATTATTCATGGAAAGAATTACGGGCATGTAAGACTGTCCCTTTTCCAAAAGATTCCCGAATATATCTGTAGTTCCTTCACCAAAACCGAGTGAATAGGAGAACGTGGACATACTTGCCGGAACAACAGCGGAACTTGAACTGGAATCGGAAGAAGATGAAGAAGAACTGCTATCAGGAGCAAGCGGAGTAGATAACACTGAAAGATAATTGCCCGCACTTACCTGTTCTGCAATAGTGAGATTGAATACGTAACCCACGTCAAATGCCGTTTTGGGGAACGCCCCGTATCTACCCGATGTTAACAGATTGGTGCCGATCAGATTCCTCAACGCGGCATCACGTTGTTTGTTGAGTTTGGTAATTTCAGCCTGCAGGTTTGCAGCATCCTGTGCAGAGATACCCGGCACGGCAAGCTGATCTTCCAGGCGATCGATCATCGGATCATACTGGGCAGCAATTTTCATTGATTCAGCAATCTGCTGCTCCAGATTCCGGATATCTGTCTGATCCATCATGCCGCTCTTTACAAACCCGTTTACCGGCAAAAACATCAACCGGTAATCCACACTGTATTGCTGAAATTCACTCACCGTGAATGTAAATGAATAGGGCTGCGTGGCACTGGTGTCTGTTAATGGCTTATCAGGAGCCGCTGCTTCCAGCTCGCGTCTGCGCGATGCTCGTGTACGTGAAGACGAAGAGGTGGAGGAATTGCTGGACGAAGACGAAGAAGAAGAATTTGACGGAGCAATGTTGTACGTCGTAATATCAGCAGCCTGCAACTGGTTCGTCAATGCGAAGGTGGGTGAGAAAGCCGAGAGATAATCTTCAAATACATTGATCCGCTTTTTGTATGCTTCCTTGTACACTGCAACAATGAACACTACATAATTAGTGCCCATGGCCACCGGATCGCCGTCAGTATCAATCATCGGGGATCCGCCTGCCTGAAAGAAATCAATATCCACTTCAATCGCTCCGTAAGGGTTCTGTACAACCGTGTAGCTGATTGCTGAAGATGACGGTGAACTAGATCCTGAACTGGAACTGGAAGCAGAACTGGCTGAACTGTTGGAAGCCAGCGGCAAATTTGCGTTATCTGCAAAAGACGACGGTAACAGCACATACTGACTTTTCGATCCGTTGGTGAGGATATTTTCAGCATTAACCAGCGAAAAAGTAAATTTCGCCTGATCTTTGGCCAGCATGATGTAGTAATTCTTCACCGGAGAAACATCCGGATCTTTAACTTCATGTGTTACCGTTGAATTGTGGGTATAAATATCCCACCAGAACGGATTACGGATCGGATTGAAGGAAATTTTACGGCTGGTATCAGGATTCAAATCGGTGGGCTCATTATTTCCGCCAAGCCAGGTAACCCCAAGATCAAGATTGAGTTTCTGGTTCACTGAATAATATGCCTTCACAGCACCCTTATATTCAATATCCACATCCGAGAAATTTCCTTCTGCCTGTTGTTCAATTACGCTGGCAGCGGCTACATCGAGTGTATCCTGCAAAACGTTCTGTGATGCAGCATTAAAATCGCCGGTTGAAGTGGACAGAAAATTACTCAGGCTGGTATTTGAATTTTTGGCTTTATCGAGAATAGCCTGAGTAACCACCTCTGCAGTATCAATTGATGACTGCATGGAATGATCAGACATCGTTTCGGCGTGATAGGCTGTTTCACCGATATGGTGGTGTGCATCAGCTGTCAGCTTATAGATATCGGAATCGAAATCGGCAGCATTTACAATGCTATATACTCCGCCCATATCGCGCGAAAGCCGCACAATTGCATCAGTAGCCACCTGCACATTAGCCGCAGCAACAGCAGTATTGCTGATCGACTGCTTCATGGAGGAGGTTGCCTGTGTGGCGGAGCTCAGCATATTGGTAGAAATATTGGATGCCGAAACTGTGTAATCGTTTATTCTTTTCTTCAGGTCGAGGTCAAGCCGTGCATGTTTGAGCTTATCCGATGCGTCAATGGTTGCTCCCTGCGCATGGAAAAGTGTGAACATAGATGCGATGGCCTGCCCGTGGATTGTCTTCTTGTTCACTTCCTGCGTGGAAAGCGACGAGACAATTGAATTGTGCAGATTGTCGTTATACGTGTTCATGCTTGATAAATTTGATTTGAGTACTCAATTAATTATGTGGGTAATATTTTTGCTGACAAAAGTTCTTCAACTACTGTCCATTTTCTTCAGATGATGCTGGTATGACATATCGGTTTTTTTGAGTTAATAATTCCATTTCACATGAACAGGAAATTCCATCCATGGAAAACGAATAATTGAAAATGAATACGGGGCTTTATTAAGCAACACATCGTATGGTCGCTTTTCTACTGTGAGTTCCCATTTATCAGCATACTGAGTAAGCAGCCCGTCGCGCACAAGCCAATTGCCCCGAAATCCTTCAACCGACGTGGTTCCGATTACAGGCCAATGTGAAACTGCGGCACGGATCAAACTATCAATCAGCTTTCTGTTTTCTTCCGAAATTTCGATGCCGTCTGTAACCGGTTCGTGTACAGGCCATCCGCAAAGCACCTTATTCAGCAAAAGATCTGTTTCGTCCGTTCGCGTAAGACCGGAAACCACATATTGTGAGTAATGAATAGCCTGCTCCTGCTGCATTTTACCAACAAAGTGATCACTTGCGGTAAGACCAAGACGACTGAACAACATTCCGAGATATGAATTCAGTAACACAAGTCCGGCATTTCGAACGGGGCTACTGGCTGGAGTGGACTGTGTTTTATCGTAAGGCAACCTGAGTGCGGGCTGTGGCTGTTTCGCATTTGATGTTGTTGCATGATTGGTTGCAGCCATTTTTTCGAGCGCAATTCGCAACACGGGCGGGAAAAGCAAACGATGCACCATGAGCCCGCTTACAATCCACGTATGTTTCAATCCCTGCCGGGTAATGAGTTCCCAAAAGAATTCCTGCCAGATACGATCAGATGAAATTATCCGGAGATTGCCGGAAATAAAGGCGTGAAGAATAAGACCATAAAAAACGTGCTGTAACTTCGATGCCGTAATTCCCTGTACATTCGTCTTACCAAGCAAATGAAAAGCGGCAAGCAACTGCTCGAAGTAACTTTCACGTTCCGGATACAAGGCAGACATGCCTTCGAGCAGATACTTTAACGGTAACTTGTCTGCCAGAGTCTCCAATTTATCAATAGTGTATTTTTGACCGTGCAATGCGCGATAAAATTCAGCCGGATACCGTTTTACAATCTGCACAAGCAACTGTTCGTTTTCTGTAGCACCTGCGGCACCCGCCCAATGCGGAATTTCCCCTTCAGCTACAAGATTACGTACCCAGCAGGAAAGCAGGTTCCGGCTTGCGGCTTCTTCAAGCAGACTTTCTGCCGTATCTGTTTCGTGTATCTTGTCGGACGTTACCAGGGCAGGATAAACGGATGCAATGCACTTATTCAGCATAGGCGAAAGTGTTGGCTGCCGGCGGCGGATTTCAACATAAATTGTTTCAGTATCAGTACCTCCTTCACGTAAAAGCTGCGCAATGCATGCTTTCAATGTCTTTTCAATTTCATCGGCACCAGGCTGACTTCCCCGGAGCAGATCAAACACCAGTGTCCAATAATTCGACACAAGTTGTGCCGAAACAGCAGGTGACAACCGGGCAGCAAGAAGTGAAAGAAATCGAAAGGTCTCTGCAAGTTGAGCTGCACGTGAAACAAACAACGGATGCATCCACATCAGAAACTCTTCAAGAGAAATATGTTCGGATATAAACCGTCTTGATACTTCTCCCTGAGCAATTTCATTCAAGAGCGCGCGCAGCTGAGACGGTTGCTTTTGCATCGCTAAACGAAACAGCGAAGCAAAATCAATTACTTTTTGCTGAACCGTAACCTCATGAGATTTAGTAATAATACAATCCCTGAGCAAGCGGACTAACTCCGGAACAGAAATACGCTCAACCGGCCCGGGGAGCTTATGCAACGTGAGCAATTCAAGCTGAATAAGTGATCGCGATTCGGATTTCACCTTCATCTTGATCATTTCCGGTTTAGTCGCCAACGGGAACAAACGCCTCAACTCTTCCATTGAAAAATACCTGAAAAAATATTCGGGAAGTTGGCTGCTCTTTACAGTTTCCGGGAAAAGAAAAACCGAAGCCCGAACCATTTCGCAGATCAATGCTTGTTTGCTTTGTTTGGCTGAAGTCTGCCCAAGCAATATGCTCCAGAATATATCGTTAAGCTTTGCATCCAGAAAACTCAGCGGTACTGCAGGATTCTCCTGCTTAATCCATTTCAAAAGTTTTGGCAAAAACTCCTCAAATAGCATCTGGCTGCCGCTGTGTACTGCGCGCAATAAACGGGTACGTGACTGACTGTTTTGTTTTCTGAACCGTATAAAAACCTCATCAGACATAGCGTCACGTAATACAGCGCGTGCTACATCGGGCGCAGCGGTAAATGCCTGTTCAGGATGTTGAAGAATAGTATTAAGATCGGCTAAACGGCTAACATGCAACTGGGCTCTACTTTGCAGATGCAACGCAAGCGAATGCAGCATGGCTCGTTCCGGTTCTTCACAAAGCGAAGCCAGAACTTCCGTTAAAGCAATGGTTTCGAGGCGATTTTGCAGGGAAGCTGTAATAAGAAACCGACGTAAGCGATACGCGAAATCAGAAGTTCCGCTAAAATTTAACGGTAAAAAAATAGTCTTAACTGCAAGTTGTCTGAAGAAGAGCAGAAGCCGTCGAGCCAGCGCAGCGTATGGTTTTTCTAAATCTTTCGCTTCAAGCTGAATGGCCACTAGTATAATTCGCTGAGCAAGATCTGATGACGCATGAACAGCAAGCTGATGTATTTCTTTGCATGAAAGGGATCGGGCAATTTTTTCAGCAACCTCTCCCCTGTTCTTAGGCGTAACCGTTTCAAAGGCTTCCAGCGGATTACTTAGCAGCCATTTTACTGGTAATACAGCATGTCCTGAAGTAAAGTCCAGCAAATCGGATTTCTTCAGGAAACGGAGTAGTGTATGAAAACCTGTTTCAGAAAGCGTACCTGCAGGTTTATGATTTAGTAATTCACTTCCGGCAAACACGGAAGCTTCATCAAGCAGTCCGGCCAGTTCGGCCGATCTGAATGTATTTTTTTCAGCCAGATGATACAGCAGGAAAATGAAACGACGCATGTCAACCTTCACCTGTCCGGCTAGTTCAGCAACGAGCGCGGAAAAAAGGCTTCCTGCACTTTGATTTTCCTTTTCGAGCAGATACATCAGTGCACGTGAAATCACAAAATCCGGCGCAAGTGAAATTCGTGTTTGCTGTATGGCAAAATCCAGAAAGCGAATACTCTCCGATATGAGTTGCCGGCTGGCACCGGCCAACACTTCCAACGCCGATTCAAGCGCCGAACGCTCAAGCAAACCGATTTTTGTTTCATCAATCTTACCCTGGCGAAAAAGTGTACGGAGTGTGAATGCTGCGGTATCCGAATCGTTCTCCGCCATAAACAGTATCAGATCGGTAAATTCCTTTCTGCGCTGCGAAACCGGTCCGGCTTCTTCGCCAAACAAGTCTTCAAGCATTCGGGCCGGTTGCTCGGACGAAATTTCCGTCTGAACAGGAGCAAATGTGTTATTTAACTCATCAAGCAGCCTGTTGAGCGTATCCAAAAAAGCAGTACGATTTGAAGTCGTTGTAGGAACAGCCTGTGCAGCCTGAGAAATAAGCAGGAGCAAACTGGCATATTCCACATGATAATGGTTGGCCATGCTACGCAGCGAACTCTTCATAAATGAGTAGCGGTTAAACACAGAACCGCGCTCCATGAGCAAATAACTCAATACGGTAAACCAAACCGTTTTTCTGAACTCGTCAGAGCCGGTAGCCACAACTGATTGCTGTTCCTGTGCCTGCCTGATTTCCTGTACAAAAGACACAATCGCTTCATGATGTCCGGGCTCAATACGGGCCACAATTTGAATAATCAGAGAATCGCTGAACTGAAGCGCGAGCCGGCGCGAAACCTGCTCACGGTTCTTACCAATTCGTTTCAGCAACCTTACAAGCTCACGGCTATTTTCTTCGAGTTGGGTATATAATAATGATTCTGCCGATGTTTTTTTCAATTGCTCGGGTAAACGCAAAAAACCGGTCAACAAAAACGTCTCAAGTAAATCAAGAACTGATGTTTGTAAATCGTCAATCTGAATGGACTCGCCGTTGCCTGTATTTTTATGGAGAAGCAATTCAGTAATTTTTTGCTCAAGCATTTCAATTACATGCTTTTCCAAATGTTCTTCCAACGAGTCGTATTCGATCGTACCAAAATCAAGCGTAAGCGTATTGATTTTCCAAACCTGATCTGACGGACAAAAACGATCAAACACATCCGATACAATCCGGATAAAGTCATGATTTGACCACCGGCTTATCCGTTCCTGAAAAGGTTGAGCATACTTCCGATTATCGATCGAAGTTGCCCAATTCAGTTTGGTAATGATATGTGTGCCGGCTCTACTCATGAATTTGTATTGTTAAGAATGGAACAGATACATTTCATGAGTTCGAATGCCGACGCTGTGGTATCTTTCTTGCGTTGTTGTTGTGCCTGCTGCAGCGTAACACCTGCCGGAAGTGTGGATGGATCAAGAAAGCGAAGGTTATCGTGCCAGGTGATATAAGCTGGAATCAACCGCTCGCCCTGATCAGAATCGAATAAACAGAGCTGAGATTCAAGATTGACAGAAAGCCTGCTTTGAATAATTTTATTTGCCCTTCCCTTAAATGCATCGGTATTGAGTGTGGGAATATATTGAGGGAATAAAAACAACAAATCATTAGCAAAAAATGCTACCGGTACAATTAGATCCTGTTGCAAAACAGGATCAGATGCGTAAATCTCCAGTGTGTAAGTAAACGTTTCAGCACCTGCAATTCCGGAACCGGAAGAAGAAACTGATAAACCGGATAAAGAGCCCGTTGTTTCTGAATATGTATGAATGATTTCCAAAGCCGGATCAAAATCACCTGTCTGTCCATAATAACTCATGGCTGCAGCAAGTGCTTTCAACACTTCGTAACTCGCATTTTTAAAATCATAATTATTGCCATTCACAATAACCCGTGCACCGAAAAGTAGCGACTGTAAAAGCAATGCCGTTTCAGTCAGTATTGATCCCTTTCTCCATTCAATCAACCACAACGCCTGCCGCACCATCACATCGGTATCCGAAGGAACATCGGGTTGTTCGGAACTGTTTTTACCCGAATCAGCTTCATGCGGATGATTGATAAAATTGGCATACAACGGATTCAAGCCAAGTAATAACGAAAGCAGAAGCTCTATGGCCGAATAGTTTACGAAATCTGATGCCGGAATTTTTTCAAGTTCATTAATGGCCGCTGTATTCACAATGAAATCGCTGGTGCGGATGCGCGCAATGCGATGCGCTTTATTCTCCAACCTCTGCATGGGTAACACAACAGGGCTTGAAGAACCTGATGCTGGCATTACAATATAAGTTCCTGAAAGTGAATCGGCACCAAGAAAATTGTAAGCTTTGCAGCGGTAATAGGTAAGTAATGCCAGATTTTGCAGATACAAACTTTTGAATATCACCTTATCCATATCCGTATCACCCGCATACATTGAACCGCGAATCAAAGCATCAAATTCAGCAGGCGACTCTCCATGTCGGGCCAGCAGATGATCCAACAGTTTATTTCTTCTTGCACACCCGATTTCGTCGTCTTCCATGATCATCATTAATCCATGGATATATGCATTATAGGGTGAACGGATATATTTTTCACGGCCTTTTTTCTCAATCAGCTTAGTATCCTCGGGCAGAATGGAATAGGTGTAGGACTGATAATCTTTAAACAACGGCCAGATTGAAGGCACATCATATAGCGACTGATAGAAATAAGTAGGCGAAAAACGCAGGTAAGGCACTGGATAAATCTGTCGATCAAAATCAAAATGATTCTTTTTCGTAAAATATTCGTAACGATCTCTAGGTGTACCCGTAAGTGCGTTGCGAAAAGAGAAAAGCAGAGGCACATAAGCAAGTTGCGAAAACTGATTGGCCAGCAACTGATCAAAAAGCGTAAGGTATCCTTTCAGTTGACGGGAAAGTGCAATCGTATAATCATTGGCATTTTCAGATACCGAATTTTCACCAACGGCGTAAATACCAGGGAATGTATTCTGAATGGAATAATACGAACCAATATCTCTGAAATTGCCGGGCTGAAGGCGTTTTTCTTCCTCGGTGCTGGAAGTATAACTCACCGATTCATCGTGCGAGGGCAACTGAGAAGCACTCAGATCTCCGATCGGAGGAAGTGCAGACGGTGCCATACCGTTTACAGTCACTGTAATCAGATTTTTCGCATAGGAAGCCGCGAGATCGGGGGTGAGAATTTCATCAGGCTGGCAAGTAACTGATGAAAGCCACACGTAATCTGAATTTGTATTGCCTGATACTGATGAAGAATCTCCTGAAAAGTCAGAATCTGAATTCACTTCTCCGGAAGAGGAAGAGGAAGAAGATGATGAATATTCAAAAGCCAGTTGCATGGATTTTACAGCATTCACTCCTTCCACCGCCTGCATTACATCGATCAATGTGAATGTATCAATCTGGTCGGTTTTTGAACCCAGAGCAGCATCCGGAATAAAACCGTGCAGCAATGCAGGACCATCATACAAATCATCCGTAGAGTAACCTTCTGCTATTAGTACGGAAAATCCTTTGGGGCTTACTGCCGGCAAAATATATTCGGAGATAGCTGATCCGATGTTTGCAAGAATCTGAGGCAACTCGGTTTCATCCGTAACATCAAGTGAAAACCGGAGCAGGAATAGTTTGGGAATAAGCCTGGACGGCTGATCGAAAAGTTGCGCCAGGTTACGGCTTTTATTCAAATAATAATATACCTCATCGGCAAGCGTATCAAGGGTTTCAGAATTTTCTGACGATGACTGAAACAAAATTTTGAGTGGCTGAGGCAGATCGCTGTCGGGCTGTATCTTCAGCACGGCATTTGTAAGAGCAGCTATTCCATCAATCAGGTACTTCCGGTAATCGTTTGCCGAAATTGCCGAAGTGGTGAGAATTTGTTCCGGCAAATAGAACTGATCTTCAAGTGTAAGTTCTCCATTTGCTTTGGTGAGAATATCTCTGATCGAAAAATCATTGCAATATCCCAACTCAGTGAGCGCAAAACATAGCTGTTCTAAAATGGTCACGCCCGGATCGCTATCGTTCAGGTTAGTCCAGCTTGTATCTGAATGCATCTGAATATAGCCAAGTCCTTCAGCCTTCAGCCTGTCGAAATCCTGGCTGAGGGGAGAAGCATTGTTCTTGATCTGATATTCGATACTGCTCATTGCTTAATATTGAATTGCATGCGTTCCGGAAGGCACAAAAAGAAATCCTTCCCGGGCATTTATCAGTGTTGTTAAATCACTCACCTCATTTTGAATACTACCGGTAGTAACTGTAAATGACAGCGTACCGGCAACCACTGATTCAACTCCGGGCACTGCATTGATCACACGCAGCAGATTTTCGCCACTTAATGCTTCATCCACCTGCAACTGCAAGGAGGCAGAAGAAATCCAGGGAGACAGATACAGGTTTAATGCATCAGAAACTGCGCCGGCTACAGAAAAAGGGGCATATCCAAGCGTGGTTGTAATTGTAGCTGTTACTGCAACGATGCTGTAACGATAATTGCTAACAGCAAGTGTTTCATTTGCCGGGCATTTCGGCTGAAGGAAGTTGAGAATTTTGTCACGGTCGCAACTGCTTACAAGCGGAGTAAAGGCATTGGCATCAGAAACCGTATTTACCTTTTTAATCACATACACCACACTTTTGCGAAGGAGTCTGTTGTAAACCGCGCAGGTGTAATATACTTGTGGAAATTGAAGCGTAACTAAACTGTAAAAATCATATTTCCCGACTGCCCGGTTTTTGTTCCTGATCCACTGGCTCACCCGCAGATTAAGTTGTGATGCATTCTCAGCTGCTTTCCCCGCGTAAGATGCAAATGGCTGATTTACCGTAGTTATGGCCGGAATCAGCACTTCGGGTTTGGTAATACTGCCTGCCGCAATAAACGGAGCTGTTGTATCGCTAAGGTATTCACTACCTGTTCTTACCAACGAAACGCCATTGGTGGCCAGCAAAATTGTTTGTGCAAAACTGTTTATTCCTGAATTCGCGGTGATACAGATCCAACTGTTCTCTCCCGCCATTTGATCCGAACCTGCGACAATGTCATTGGGAATATCAAGTACAAGTATTCCCGGACAGCTGAACCCGTTCGTGCTGTCTGAAACTACGTGCAGAGGCTGCCATGATGTAGAATTGAGATAATAGTAGCCCAACGCACCGGCAGATCCTTTGTTAGCTGCAGATGCCAGCTCAAAATATAAACTCAGTAAATTGCCGCTTGTAAGTTTATTGAAACCAATCAACAAACAACCTTCTGCTGTAAATGCAGGGAAAAGATAAAAATCGTTTACTGGCTGAATTGATGATTCCGGAGATGATGATGTGGTTGATGAGGTTGAAAAAGCAGCCAATGATGAAGATACAGACGGAGTGGAAGAAGATGATTCGGACGAACTGCTTCCTGAAGAAACCGCAACGGAGCCGGCTAATGCAGCACTCGCAAGCATAGCAGGTGAATCTCCGCTTGCACTGTCATATTGCTTATAATTAGTAAACGGTGTATAATAAAAATACTGAAACGGATAAGTCTGCTCCGCGGAAGTGAAATCGTAAACACAAACAGCTTCATAATCGCCAGTAATACCCGCTACCTTTGGCGCAAAAGGCGGATTAGGAGAAGCCATCAATTCAATTGACAAAGAAGACGAAGAGAAAGAGGAGGAGGAGGATGAAGAACCATGAGAAAGCTGCATCAGTTTTGCTGCATTCTGAAGCGCCACCCAGGATACAACTGCTGCATAAACTTCATTACCAAAACCATATACCGGATCCACAAGCGTCATCCTCAAAAAACCCGAAGCATCGGCTCCCGTCCATTGGAAGTTCGTGTTTTGAATGGACGGAGCAAGCACTGCTTTATCCAGCACACCATTCAGCTTAAAGCTGAATTTCCGGACAGACAGCGGAGGTTCTGTAACCGAATGCGAATCAAACAACGGGACATCCGGTTCAATAGAAGATGAAGAGGAGGAAGAAATTGAGGAGGTAGATGAAATTGAGGAAAAAGAGGAGGAACTTACAAGTGAAGAGGACGATAAAGAGGATGAAGACGATAAAGAGGATGAGGAGGATAACGAGGATGAGGACGATAAAGAGGATGAGGATGAACTTTCATTAAGTTGCAATGTCATCCAACCATTTACAAGTCCGAGACCAAAGATTGATCTGAAACTCGAATTCGAAAATGTAGTTAATGAAATAGACTCAACCGGTACTTCATCAATAGGAGTATCAGCTACTGTGGTTACAACGGGCGGACTCCACCGGAAAGTAACCAGAAAACGCAGCACGCTGCCGATTCTGCCGATTGCTTTGCGAAACCAACCGGCTTCAGGCGTTGTATTCCGCGAAGAAGCCGGTGATGAAGAGCCGGATGAACTGGAAGTACCGGATGAATTGGAAGATACCGATGAACTGGAAGTACCTGATGAACTTGAAGATACCGATGAACTCGACGAACTTGAGGATGTTGAAGAACCTGAGGAAACCGATGAATTTGATGAACTTGAGGAACTCGAGGAAGAAATTGAAGCCAGATAATTGGTATAGGCTGTATAATAAGTAGTGAAATCAGTATTCGGAAGATTACTCCAATTAAATGTAAAATCGAGCGATAAGAGTGGTTTACTGAAAATTTCGCTGCTTCCAAGAATAAAATTGCTATTGATCCCGGGAGCAGGGCCAAAAAGTTGAAATGGGTTTTTTGGACTGATTGCTCCGAAATCATTATAAAGTAAAAAATGTTGCACACCACTTACAGTAACATTAAACCTTACTGAATGAATAACAGGAGGATCGGTAAGCAGTGCTGCATTTCCAAACATAATCTTCAACAGCGGCCAGTCGGAAACCACGCCGTCGGGATTAGATGCAAAAGCCACTACTGGTGAATCAGTGGGTAGTAATGTAATTTTCAGGAAAAGAAAATATCCGGCTTCTTCATCGGTTAAACCGGGTTCACGCATTACTTCCGGTTTTACTGGTGTCCACGCTTTGGTTCCGCTCAGAAAAACGCTGGCACTGTCCATCAACAAATCAGTAACCGGATTGGCAAAGCGAAAGCTGATGTCGATAATCCGCTTGCCTTCGGGCAAAAACAACATCGGAGAGCCGATTGCAAAGCCAAATTGAACCGATTGTGCACTATTCGCTTCGCCGCTTGCCGGTGGTCCAAAGGTATTCCACGAGATCACCGATCCGGTTTTCGTAGTTTGAATCACACCCGGAGTGGCAACCGGCGAAAGAAGAAGTTCCTGAGCAGCTGTAACCGATAACCGGCACACCTGGCTGATCACGCCGGCATTCAGTCCCGCTGTAGCTTCACTTTTAAAAAGAATAACCTTCTTCTCCTGGTCAACACCGGCGTTAAACGTTGTACCTGCCGGTAGTGTATATACAGCTGTTCCCGGCGCCAAACCAAGACTTACCACTACCTGATCGGGTGAAGCTGATTGTTCCTTCTGGAGCAATACATCATGATAATAAAAATCAAGATGCTTGCCGGAAATTTCATTGACCTGCTTCTTGTAAATTTCCATCAGATGCGTAAGTGTGCGCACCAGTGTAGTATCAGGAAACCGGCTCTGCAATTCTTCCTGCAATTGATAATCAACCGCTGCCTGACGAACAGCCGTTTTGTAAATGCTGAACACCTGATCAGCACTCGCCTTCAATCCGTTAAAACAGGCCAGTACCAGCTGATGCATTTCCGGTAAACTGCCTGCCACCGGAACGGAAGATTCCAGAATATTTTTTTCTGGCTCTGTAATACCGAATGTATCTGTAAAATACTGGCCGGAATAATTTTCCTGCCAGATCACGTTTCGATATAATCCGTACAGATACTGATGCGGCTTATACACCTCATCAAGTCCTGATATATTGCTGAGATAATTCCAAAGTTCAAGTGTAGCGTAGAAATTCGGAATCAGAAATTCAGCAGCCTGTTTAGTCAGGTAGCGTTTCAGATTGTAATTTTCCTCGCTGTTCTTCATGTAACGTAACCACTCTGAAATGGATTCGTACACGGGCATCAGTTCATTGAAAAGCTGCCTGAACAACAAAGCTGTATGCTGATTGGCGTTGAGCATTTCCGCCAGGCTCTGCATCCTGTTGCAGGTTTGCCGGTAAACCCAAAAACGTTGCGTCCATGATTCAGAGGCAATATAGGCCAGCAGTATAACCGGATCCTTTAGCAGAAAGGGTTGCCAGTTTCCGTTTACGGTATTCGTCTGATCGAAATAATTAATCAGCCTTCCGAACCGGGCCAAAAAAGCAAGCCGATCCCGGGCCGTTCTGCCATCGATCAGATCGGGAGCAGGAACGAGCGCTTCCTGAACAGAAGCCAGAATCATGCTTTCTTCATTGCCTTTCATTTCAGCTGCCTGAGATTGGTTCCTTCTTTCAGATAAAACGGAAACACATAGTTGTGTCGGGTATTGGTCTGATTGTATATGTATGAAATATTCACCTCCAGCCCTCCACTTTGAATATCAGTAAATACAACCTCCACATTCTGCACCGTAATCCGAGGCTCATTGTATAACAGCGATGCTTTCACCGCATTTTTCATTTCACCTTTCAGCGAATCATCCATACTGCGAAACATAAACCGCTGCAGATTGGATCCGAACTGAGGATTGAAATTGCGTTCACCATTCTTGGTGGTAAGAATGGTATAAATCGAATCATTAATATTCTCTTCGTAGGCAGATAACACAAGCTGGTGGTTACCCAACGAAAATTCAACAGGAAACGCCCACCCGGATCCCTGAAAATTCTGCTTGCGGTTTAAATACTTATCAGCCACCGATCATCACAGTAAATGCACCCAATAGTATTTGTCCGCCATGAGCCGTCTGGTCACCCATCCGAGCGGCAGGCATACCTGAAATCATCACTGATGATGACCCTTTCACTATTGAATCGGGCGGGCCTACACACGTCAGCATATCGCCTACGCGCGCCGCTGGTAAACCACCAATCAATACTGTAGGCGCTCCCGGGCCCACTACCGGTCCGCCCACATGCGGAATCGGAGGAACACCCGGAGTTACCATCGGGCATTCATGAAAATCAGTAATTCGTGCAGCTGGTGGCATACTATCAATGGGTTTAATTAATCATTACCATGGCACCTTTCAGCACCAGTTCTGTTCCGCCCTGCACCTGAGCAGTCATACTGCCCTCAGCAGAATATTGCATCTGTGCAGATTCCTTGATATTCAATCCGCTGATTTGTACATCGCCTCCCGAAGATTGAATACTCACTCCCTGATTCCCTTGCAGCGAAAGATTCTGCCCGGCCTGAACCGTTATATTCTTGCTACTGTTCACATCAATACCGTCTGATGACATCTTGATGCTGTTTCCGTTCTGATCAGTGATCACAATGTTTTTATCCTGATCGCTAAAAACAATATTGTTGTTGCCGGGCGTGGTAAGCGTAAGCACTTTGTTTTTATCGTCGAACTGAATGTAAATACCCGACTTGGAAACGATGGCTTTCAGCGGGTTATCACTGGCCGGATTAAGCGTATTAAATGGCTTCCGGTTTCCACTGTACATGCTGCCCAGAATAACCGGGTAGCGGGGATCTTCGTTGAGAAAACCAATCACCACTTCATCGCCAACCTCAGGATAAAAGAAAGCGCCGAAACCACTTGTCGCGTAAAAATTGGCAAGCCTTGCCCAGATACCGGCTCCATTCGGATCGAAAAGCGGAATTTCTACCAGCACCCGAAACTGATTATCAGGATCACTGTCTATTTGTTTCACCGTACCGTTCATGAGTCCACGCGCACCGGGCAATAAACCCGATACCGGTGGTGCCATCACATCAGGCTGCTCCGTAAACCAATTGAATGAAAGCCCAAGATCAACTTCAACCATCCAGTTTCCCGCCGAGTAATCATGCCGGACACCTGATACAAAATAGTCTCCCGAGAAACGATCGCCAAGTCCTTCAATGGTAATGTATTTGGCAATCTCAACAAACGTATTGCCCTGAAATTTGGCAGTACCCGTTATGCGCGAAAAATCACACTTCACCTGCTGCGCCTCCGACCATGTATTCAGTTCGGCATTGAGCAATGTACTTGTCTGCAATGCGTATGTACTTAGTCCTACCACCGAGGAAAGCGTTGACGGCCCCAGATTTCCCGGTCCCTGATAACTTGAAGAAGCATTACCCGTAGCAATTGCCTGCTGAGTAAAATCCCACGAACTTGCCGTTACGCCCGAAACCTGCGTAAGTGAATCAATGTGGGTATTAAACTCATACAACGAATTGCCCGAAGCAGATCCGTAACCCACCGTCAGTACCGAAGTATTGTTGGCCGAAGGTTTTGCTACATTCAATGTTCCGTTCACTGCCGCCACAATCATTCCATTGGCTTCGGCACGGGCCAGTACAAAATCCCAGTCTGTACTAAAATACTGCACCTGCTCAGGCCATTGCGTACCGGTTGCAGTTACATTGGCCGTAACACCCGAATAATTCCCGATTATCGATGTGAGAATGTCGCTGTCTTTCTGATTTGAAAATGTGAGGCACTTCCGGCCTACTGTCATTTTTATGCTCGGGTCGTAACAAAGTACTTCAAGCGTGCTTTCCCCAAGCGCGTTCAACTCCACAGACTGCCCCGTGATTATTCCGGTAAAAATTGTGGACAAACTGGAATCGTAACCCGCATCAATTGCAATGGTGGCTCCTGGTACAAAAGTAGAAGATGAACTCTGCACAAAATCACCCTGATCGGGCTCTCCGTCGCGAATAACAATACGGGCAAAAGGAACCTGATTCACTTTCTTCTGAATATCTACCGCAAGTACCTGTACCGTATCAGGAACAGGACTACCGCCAACACTTAAATTGAATACGGCCACACTGGCTGTGGGAATTACAGGACCTGCCATAGGACAATTATTTTATTGGAGGAAATAACAGGTTAATTCCACCAGGTAGATTTCTGAATTTATTTAACCCGTTGAAACGGGCTACTTTCACGTAAAGCGAGTAATCATTCCATACTTGCTGACACATTTGCGGAAGACTTGTATTCTGCATGGTAACAAGCATATGCGTAAGGTCAGGCGATTTGGGAGCGTCTTGTTTGACAACAGTAGTCGGAGCAATGTATTCGCTGAACGATAGTGATATTTTGGCCCGAAGCGGGCTTCCGTTGGGACTGAACAAGGTGAAATTGGTTTCAAACGAACTAAGTACTCCATTGAAACTAATGTCCTCGCCCCATTGAATACCCACAAAATTAGGCCGGTGAATAGAGCCGTTATACTTGTAAATAATTCCTTCGAGCGCAGTAAGCTCAGTATCCATGTCTGTTCTCGAACTATCCACAATTCCTGTGCAATCAATCACAAGATCGAAACTCAGTTTTTCACAGGGAGTACTTTTATATTTCTGCGATGGCGAACTTGTATCAGGTGCCTGCACTTCATTATACTCCACATTTCTCGACCACTTTATGCTATCCGGATTAATCATTACCGTATAAGGATTTCCCGAATAAGGTGTGGAGAAATTCTCATCGGTATATCCGGTAATTTTCATCAGCTGTAAACTGGCACTCATGATACGTGATAGTTAGCGTTTAATTTTTTGCTTTCGCGTAGCCTGTAGAATCATGTTTCTGCAGGTTTCTGTAAGTTGACGTTTGAACCGGTTCAACTCTTCATCCGTTCGTCCGGCACGTTGTGAAGCGCCGGAGGTAACTTCTGTTTTGATGGTAATTTCCCGTATTTCTATAGGCATGACGATTCTTATAAAAGAGCAGAAGCAAATGTGGATACCGGTGACACATCGAAATAAGTATAGGCTAGTTCGATTGATTCAATCACGATACCGTTTTCCTGCGATTTGAGATCCGAAATCGAATACTTTACCGGATAGGCATTGAAAAAAGTCCAGGCCATGAGTGGCAAGCCCGATGCATCAAGCAGCGTAACGATAATCGGAAAGGTTTGAATTCCGTTGGCCAATCCCATATCCACACAGGCAGCACACCAGTAAACCAGTGGCGAACCCAACGGAACCAGTGCACGCCTGAGCACCAGATGCTGACCGGTCACCACGGTGGGGAGTCGGTATTTGAACCGATTCTCCCCTCCGCAGGTGACTTCTTCTGTAGCAAGTTCCTTGGATATACCCGAAACTTCCTGAAAAGCAGCATCAACTCCAGGCAAGGACAGTTGGAAATAAAAACTTACCGGATATGTGCTGCCTCCGTTAGCCATTTGAAATGATCAATTGTTCGTGAGCAATTTCAAGCGAGTCAACAGCAACCTCGTTCCCGTCCGACTTCAAATCGGTACAGGTAATTTTGGTTGGCCATGCATTGTTAAGGGTCCACTGCATGGTTACTTTCCCGTTTTCGTCAAGTAATTTGATCACTACCGTACGGCGCTGAATTGTATTCATTGAAATTTGTGCATGCCAGTTCCAAAAGGTATTGTCATTCACAAATACGCCACGTTTCATGGTTACATTACCATACTTGGTAATTCCCGGCATTTTCTCCACTGAAAAAAGCGGACTGTTACTTTTCCGGTACTCGATAATCTGATTCTCTACGTCCATTCCGGAAACTTCCTGAAATGCAACGCCAGTCATCTGTGTACCCAGATCGACCTCAAACCGGAATTTGGGCATGGGCCATGTTGCGCCTTCTACGCTACCGTCGTCAGTTGCCATGTTATTTTATCTTTTGATAGGATTAAACTGATTAATGATTGTTGATGGTATTTTCGAAACTGTGTTTGAATTTTGTTTTGCGTTGATTGTGCAAAACGATTAGTAATAAAATCTCAAACAGCTTCTTAGCTTGATTTAGCCATTTGCTGCGTGAAATTGATCACGATAAATTCAGCCGGATGTGTTACCGCCACAAGCACGGAAACATTCATAAATCCGTTGAGAATATCATCAGCACTCATGGTGGTGCCCAACCCGCACTGTACACTGAATGCATCTGACGGAGTGGCGCCTTGCAACCCACCCTGTTTCCACACCTGTGTAAGGAAATTGCTGATCATCGCAATCACAGCGTTCCATGTGTTTTTATCATTCGGTGCAAACACATAAGCCTGAGCTGCCAGTTTCGAAGATTGCTCAAGAAAGATCATGGTACGACGCACCGGCAGATAGCGCCAGTCTAAACTGTTGCCGTCAAGTGTACGTGCCCCCCAGATGAGAATGCCCAGGCCGTTGAAACTACGGATTGCATTAATTGACTTTCCGGAAACAGCATCCACGTTCAGATTGGCCTGCTGCGTATCATTTAGGTTAATGGGCAAACCCGCAGCACCTACAATTGATGTATTGGCCGGAGCCTGCCAGGGGCCCGTATTGTTATCCGTGTTTGTAATTACACCGGCAAGTGCTCCGCTGGGAGGTAACACGTTTGCATCATTCAATACATGCTGCACGATAAGCCCGTAGGTTTGGTTTGCAATGAGCAGTGCATTGTTGTTCTGCTGTACGGTAAGCCCGCTCTGCGGATTCTGGATGTTAGCCAGAATTGAGGTGGTTGCCGGATCAGGGTTGCTGGCCGGATTAATAATGGCTGCCAGTTGCGAAATATCGCCACCAAAAAGATTGGTGTAATCAATCTCGCTGTTTTGCATTGTGGTGGTTTCGATAAACGGATAATAAGCCGTTCCGTAACTGAGCCCCACTGATCCGGTGTTGTTGCGGAAGTTCTGAATATCGTTTGTGTAGAGAATCGGATCCGGGTTATTACCTCCGATAATATCGAAAATACTCACGCTGGTTCCCATGTTGCTGCTTTGCAGAAGCATGCTCTCCATGAGTGTGCCGTTCTCAGCCAAACTAAGCAGTGTTGCTTCCGGGCAAATATACATGGTGGGCTCCGGCTCATTGAGCAGCAGTGATAGTCCGCGCTGTAAGTCCGATAACTGTACGTTCGGGTTAACCAGTGGTGCGCCAAGCGTCATCGGTTTACCCGAAGCCTGTCCGTATGTTCCCACTGCAACAATGTAGGCTGTTCCTCCACCATTTGCATAAAACATCCGCACACTGTTATACAGGTAATAGATCGTATTCGGATCAGGCAGTATGGAATAATAGCTGCCATTAATGAGCAGATAATCGCCTGATGTAGGCTGGCCCTTCTGCTGCACGAGATAGTACTCAGGGCTGTACTGCTTTGTAGGACTTGCCGGAGGCGCCGGATCAGGCAAACAAAAGTAAGCCTGGAAATCGGCAAAGGAGTTTATCTGTACCGGCACGTTGTAGTACGATTTGCCCTGGTACGAAGCTTGCGGCGTGTAACCGATAAATGCAGGTACTGCTGTTGCCACAGGCACAACTGCATTCGGAAAGGCGCTCACCTCATTGATATAAACACCTGGTGTTTTGATGTTCAGTAAATTCATGCACTTCTTGTTTAAATTTTTTGTAATTAGAGATAGACATACATCGGTGAAACCATCCGGTCAGAACTTCCATCAGATGCCATTGCATAGAATTCAGTTCCCGGATTGGGCAATCCCTTAAAAAGAATTTTCTTCTCATTTCGGTTTGGCCCGTTCGGGAAATTACCTGCAAGAGGATCGCTGACGAGATCCAGTTTGTACCTTGGTGCTTCACTGAGAGGCAGTAATTCATAACTGGTGAAAAGCATCGCCTTCTCGTCCGAAACCGTAGTTACGGGTTCAGGGCCTGCAAAGCGCAAACCATCTTTGCCCGTAATAGTCGGATGATCAGGTGTGCCTCCCTCACCGGGAATAATGTAATACTGCCATTCGGTAGTGCGCGCATTCAGCCTCATCTGAAAAGCCGGTGCGTTCCCTGCCGACCGATATGTAATTAAATCCGAAAACCGCACAGTCAGATTACCCACTACTGACGTGACTGGTGACGGATTGAATTCAGGGGATAATTCATAAGCAACCTCTTCATCAACAGTAGTTACCGTTTCGGAGGTAAAATTCATGGAAACAGGTGCGCCGGAAGGATATCCGGTTATCAATCTGAAATCACTTCGTGTACTCGTTATTTCAAATAAAAATGAAGATGCTCCGGTAACAGCGGTGATATAACTAAGGTAATTTTGCAGCGTACTTTCTGAAGTAGCCGCATAAAAATCAAAACCATTCGGTTGAATATGCTGACGCAAACCATAGCGGCTTATCAGCTGCCCGGTCAGCGAATCAGGGCCGTAACGAAGACACAGGCACTGATTGTTTGTGTACCAGCTGTGAAAAGCACGCAAACTAAATAGCTTTATGTAATTTGTTGCACTCATGATACGTTAGCTGTTGCACCCGAAACGGCCGAAGTATAACCACTGGTCTCCTCGCCTTGAATGGTAACCAATCTCATCTTGTAAATCACAGATGGAACATAATTCGCCCCCATAGCCGTCCACAAACTATGCATCTGATGATAGGTGATCTTCTCGATATCGAACTCCAGTTTACTGATGCCCGGTGGTATATTTCCGAACGAAGCACCGGTGAGAGAAGGATTAATCTGAAAAAAAAGTATAGAAGCGTTAAGAAACTTTAAAGTTTCAGAATAGTCATCGAAATTCGAACTGATTAGCAAATCAATATTGTATCGCTCGAATGGTTGTACCTCCGAAAAACTTCCGCTTGCTGTTCGCTGACTACGGCCGTAAAACTGTTTGTTTACTTCCTTTTCAATATTGATCAGGGTAATCACAACCCTGTTTTCATTCTTCTTAGCAGCATTGCCCGACGGATCGTTGAGCTTGTTCAGGATCACCTTACTTTCCTGTACAAGAAAACGCTGACGCAGAAACTGGTCCAGTGTAATACGTGTAAACTGTAAGGCCTGATTGATCATGTGCTGTTCTTGCCGCGCCTTTTAACAAGATGGCCTGGCAAGCACTGTAAAGCTATTACTACACAAACAAGTACTGACAAATGCGGCATGAACGTATCATATACAAAATAAACGAAACCTTTAAAAAAACATAGACAAAACATAGACATCGCGTCACTCAACAAATAATGAATAATTACAACAACAAGATCTGTTAATAAGTTTGGCTTAATTCCATAATTATTCAATCAGAAAGGGCTTAAAGAAGATATTTGTGTTGAAATTTCTGATGGTATTTACTACGCACACAGTAATGATGACGAATAGCTGAAGTATCCTTATTAAAAGGATAACCAAAAGAATAAATACAAACAAATCGGGTAAAGTTTAAACGACAAAGCAAAAGTCAGCTTTACGCTTCGGAAGAAACCCATTGCAGGTAACTCGCAAGACTGGTATTTTTTGGAAGGTTCAGTTTGCGTTTGAGCCGGTACTTATGTGTTCTTACACTTTCCTGATTGATCCCCAGCAAATTCATAATGTCTTCGTTCGACATATTCATTTTCAGGTAGCAGCAATATTTAATATCACGTGAAGTGAGCTCCGGATGACGGTTCGCTAATTTGAAGAGAAAATCGGGATCGGTGTTTTGGTAATATAGCTTAAAATCTTCCCAAAGTCGGGTGTTAGACATTGATGATTTAATGGATGAAACGATTGCAAGCAGTTCTTTGCGGGTCGAATCATCTACATTGCGGTACAGGCTGCTTATTTTTTCACGTACACGGTTAAGCACCTGCGATTTCTGTTCTATTTCCATCACATAACGGCTCAGGCTCCGGTTTTCAGAAAGCGCTGCAGGTACAACCAGCGAGCCCGGATGTGTCTGTATCGCTGAAGGGCGATGCGAACCAGCCAGTGTAAGAATAGAATGCAAATGAGCACTGAAAGACTGCCCCGCCGCATCGGCATTTTCGGGAAAGACAAATACAACCTGATCATGATTCCAGCGAAGAATTTCGCGACATGTGGACCCGGTCAGGCAAATAACAGGAGTAAATGCACACCCCGGAAGACGATGAAAATCGTTGAGTATGGTTTGTATCGCACTGAAATTTAATATAAGCAAATCGACATGCATTTCCTGCACAAATGCCGAAATATCATCATAGGAGTTAGCCGTAAGAATCGTGTAGGCAAAATACGAATCGTTCCGGATGTTACTGATAACAGCCGAAAGACGCGATCGACTGTCGCAGCCTATAACGATATTTTTCTGTATGTGTGTCAGAATACGGCTTTAAGAAACTGTTAAAGGATTTTCATCCTGCTGATGGCATGTTTTCTCGTTCAAGCTGCGCTAATTTTAATCAAACGCAGGTAATTCTGCCGAACGGGAAGTTGGTTAATACGGTCTTGAACAAGAGAGAAATCAAAGCACAACAAAATTCTTTCACAGCCACTAAAGGTTATTGAACTGTTAAAACGAGTTGTGCCGGACTCATCCGTGTGCTGGTTTATCTTTATTTACATCCAGCAAACAGAACCAATATTAAAAAATCCGACATTCAATACAAAACTTTATAAATTTATTGAACAGAAAACACGTATTTATATGCGTATTTCGAACGCAGCCCTTGATAAATCAATTATGAAATGGTTAATAAATTAATCCTGCAGAACTACCAGTCGCCCGGTGATATTGTCATGCTTACTGCCGCAGTGCGTGATCTACACCTTAATTATCCCGGCCGGTATCTTACCGATGTACGCACGCCTTGTCCTGATTTATGGGAAAACAACCCCTACATCACCCCAATTCAGGATACTGACCCGCAGGCACAGAAAATTCGTTGTGAATACCCGTTAATACACCGGAGTAATACCACGCCCTATCATTTTATCTTCGGGTTTATTGATTTTCTGAATCAAAAACTCAACCTTACTCTAAGTCCGCACCATTTTCGGGGCGACATTCACCTTACGCCGCAGGAAAAGGCATGGATGTCGCAGGTACAGGAAATTACGGGCGACGATTCACCTTTCTGGATTGTATTTGCAGGCGGGAAATATGATTTTACAGCCAAATGGTGGGCACAGGAACGGTATCAGCAGGTTGTTGATCATTTCAGGGGCAAAATCCGGTTTGTACAGGTTGGTGAAAACAATCACCATCATCCGGCGCTTCACAATGTGATTGATCTGCGCGGCAAAACCAACCTGAGGCAACTGGTCAGGCTTGTTTATCATTCGGCCGGCGTACTTTCGCCCGTAAGTTTGGGTATGCACCTTGCAGCAGCTGTAGAAACCAAACCCGGCCATCCGCGAAACAGAGCATGTGTAGTTGTAGCCGGTGGCCGTGAACCTTCGCAGTGGGAAGCCTATCCGCATCATCAGTTTATACACACCAACGGCGCACTCATGTGTTGCGACAATGGCGGTTGCTGGAAAGCACGTGTAAAACCACTCGGCGATGGTGACGAAAAAGATAAACCCGAAAACCTTTGCGTGGATGTGGTGGGCAATCTCCCACGCTGCCTCGACATGATCAGTGCCGAAGAAGTGATACGGAGAATATCACTTTACTATGAGGGCGGAGCTTTAATGTTTAATGATATGAATAAAGTGACACAGCAAACAACACAATCATAGTTGCAGTCTATTCGTTAAAGAAGCTAACCACGGTTATACTTCCTATCAAAATCATAAAATCGGTTTAATATGCATAATTAGTAACACAACAGCACTGGTTATTGGTACTGGTTTGTATAATTGAACAATGCTTCATTATGCAAAAAATCAACCATTTACCAGGAATGCTGAGAGGCTGTATAAAGGGAAAATAAATAACCGGATCAAAATAAATTGATCCGGTTATCTGATCTGTGGAGCCGGAGAGCAACAACGTTCGAATCTTTTGAGGGAGGATTTGGAGAAATTTTTAAAGGAGGATATTGATCGCATTACAACATTCGTGCACAAGTCGCACCCTATTCGTTTACAAGCGATTATTACCGACTATATTCTCCAAGTTCATATATGTTTATAGAGTCAAACCTAGCATAATTCGAATATGGAAATTTTCACTTGGGTATTATTTATACTTTCTTTATCAGCAATACTTGGTAGTCTCATTATACTTTATCCAGCGACTGATTCAGATGATATGGACGACATTAATATTTATACATCGCTAATACCATTTGTTTTTATTGGATTTTCATTCTTTTTGGCTAAATCTCTGCTTGCATTAAATACTTCTGTTTTGCTTTGGAAAATAGAAAATATCATTGCTATAATAAACTTGGCTATCTGTTCTTTGATAAAAAGAGAACAAATCGAAATTCATTGGAGAATATGTGTTGGTTTCTCTATTTTTTTCTCAGCAATTCCATTTATTATAAATGTCAACTTCACAGACATAAATACCCCGTTATCTATCCTAAACGAGTTTAGCAATAATTATCCAAAGATAATTTTTTCGTTTTGGCTTCCGATTCTAGCTTTGATCCTGTTTAGTTTTATATTATTCGGTTTTACAGATAAATCAAAAAGAAAAAGACAAGAAGGACTCCTGCTTTATCTTTTAGATAAGGATGGGCGCTCGTCAAATGACTCTTCTTATTACGATACAAATGAAAAGTATAGATTCAGGGAATTTGATATTAAAATACGGCAAAACCTATATGAGGAGTTTCAACATATTTTTGAAATAAATTTCAGAAAACTTGAAGAACTAACCGCACGTCAAAGTAATTTAATAGAGTCTGTCATCATCAAGATAAACTCCAACTCTAATAATTCTCCAAAACAATCTAACACTGACGACCGAAATATTGCTGAGATAGTAAGGGCAATTCATGATATTAATTCAAAGCTAGATATAAAAAATGATGAATCGCTTCATGAAAAGTTAGGGCCATATTCGAATTCCCAAAATCAAAATTTCATTCGTGAGCTCAATCACTTTCTGATTACTCCACTTTCTCAGATTGAGTCAAAAATCATAATATTTAACCAAAATCCTAGCCTTTTTTTTGAAAATGAAGGTAAATTTAAAACAGCAGTTTCCACCATTAAAACAAGCGTCGATATATGTAAGGCCGTTCTGTCTGCATATAGGGAATTAGCCTTCGTAACGCCTTCATCTGAATCTTCACCAGATTTTTTGAGATCTAAATTACAGGACGCAGCAAACTTCTATAAAGAGAGCATGGAAAAAGAGGTTAATTTTATTCTTAATATGCCCGATAAATTTCCAGCGTATTCGACTAATTATTTATTAGCGGTAATACTTCCATTGGTGGAAAACGCTATAAAGGCCTCTCCTCCAAACAAAAATATTCTAATAGCATTTCAAACGTTAGACTCAATGATTAATATTAAAATTGAGAACGAGACGCAAAATCCCCTTACAATTAATCAGTTAAATACTCCAGGTTTTTCCTCTAAACATGATCACACAGGTACTGGCTTGTTTATTGCAAGGCATTTAGTCGAAGGGCACTATAAAGGATCAATAGCTTTTGAGATAGATAAAAATGTAGTCATAGCTACAATTTCGATTCCTTTTAAAAATAGTCAATAATATGAATATTATTCCGGAAATTCTGATAGTAGATGATGCTCCAAATGCCGCGAAGGATTTTGGAGATTTAATTGAGGCTAAATATAGATTCGCTGTAATAACAACTGACAACCCAGCGGAAGCTTTAGAAATAGTAAAAAGATACGCAATTAAAGTAGTTGTTCTTGATCAAAGAATGCCTAACAAAAAAGGTACGGATTTATATAGAGAAATCCAAAATATCAACCCTTTGGTCAAGGCTTTAATGTTTAGTGGGGAAGCGGATAGGCAAGAGGTAAGTGATGCCTATTTATCAGGCTTTCTTTCTTTTCTTGAAAAATCACAAATTGCTCTTCTTCCTGAAAAAGTATTTGAACTTTATACAAGATATGAAATTGATTTTGCTAGACAGCATCAAGTAGCCAATTTTCCTATCATTTTATCTGATGAAGTTTCGTTCTTGAGAAAATTTTTCTCGACACAGCATACTGTCAATTTTCATTTTTTGAGTATAGAAAAAATAAACGATAATTTTATCTTTGACAATAAGTGGATAACAACTGTAGAAGTAAATGCCGGACAAAATTTAGAATTCGAAGATACTTTTACTTATGAAGAAGCGATAATACTAAACGAAGACTTTGAGCAGAAGATAAAATCGGGTTTTGCTTTCTCAAGTAAAAAACTTGATTTATTAAAGATAGGTATTAATACTGAAATTAATAAGAAACTTTCCCTTTCTACTTCAACGAGTAAGATTTTAACAAAAAAGAGAAAGACGACTTATACTTTACCAGCTCAACCTTCTGATTTGAACTCAAATTATATTGTAAAACGAATTTTCGAGTATGCCCCTGTTTATATGGAATTTAGGGGTGTACTTTGTAAAAGTTGTACATTTTGTGGTTCATACCAACTAATACAGATTATTTTTTATAAACAAACTAAAAAAATTTCCTCACGACAGACAAATATAATGAAGGATCAAAAGAAAGAAATTATTGATACAGGAATTACTCAGTATTTCTAAAAGTAAAGATGTAAAAATCAACCTAGCATTCGGCTGTCGGTTGGGATGGTACATGTAGAGGTCAAACGTACTGTGTTTGCCTATCTACTTCATGGGGCACGTTAAGATGGAACTCTGTTTAATATGCAGGGCTATATTTCTCTGATTATATGATAAAAAAAGCGTCCCTACTGAGGACGCTTTTAATGATCTGTGGAGCCGGAGAGAATCGAACTCTCGTCCAAACAAGCAACGACTGTGCTTTCTACATGCGTAGCTTCTTATTCATTGTAGGGAAAAAGCCGGTCCAGAAGCGCACCTACTGTTTCCTTAGTTCCTTAATGTCGTGCAGACGCGGAACCTTACTGCACCAGCCTTATCTTTTCGGTGCTTCGGATCGGGCCGCCATAAGGCAGGGCTTCCCGCGAAGCATTGCCGGTTAATACCTTGTATTAAGCAGCAAGGGCGTAGTTAGACTCGCCAGTTGTTGTTTTGAGAATTGAGATTTACGGGCCACTTTCCCAATGCCCGGCATGCTTACACACCCGCCAACCCGCTGTCAAAACCGGTCGGCCCCGGTAAGAAGTTGTACAAAGGTACGCAATTGCAGCGGGCTTTGTCAAATTTCATTTTTCCAAGCCAATTCTGCAGCCATTATCAATCGCGCAAAGGCCTATAAATCGTATCTTTGCGGGCTTTCCGGACCCTTTGCATTCATTCCCGGAAGCGGCATACAACTATGAAAATTGGAATTCTCCGCGAAGGCAAACAGCCCCGCGACAAACGCGTTCCCTTTACGCCTGCTCAATGCGTAGCCCTGCAACGCGATTTAAACGTTGAAATACGGGTACAGCCCAGTGAATGGCGTGGCTTTTCTGATGATGAATACCGCGCGGCCGGCGTAACACTGGCCGAAGATCTTTCAGACTGCGACGTACTTATGGGCATTAAAGAAGTTCCGGTTGCCGATCTGATCCCGGGTAAACAATACCTGTTCTTTTCACACACCATTAAAGAACAACCGCACAACAAAAAACTCATGCTGGCGCTCATCGAGAAGCGCATACAAATGATTGATTACGAATGCCTCACCGATCCGGAATTTAACCGCATTATCGGTTTTGGCTATTACGCCGGCATTGTGGGCGCCTACAACGGTATCCGCGGCTACGGACTTCGTTTCGGCTTCTTTGATCTGAAGCCGGCCTGGCTATGCCACGACATGCAGGAGTTAAAGGAAGAACTCCGCAAAGTGCGCCTGCCAAACATACAACTCATCATTACCGGAAATGGCCGCGTAGCAAACGGCGCCATTGCCCTGCTCGGTTTTCTCGGGCTGCGCCGCGTTACCCCTTACGAGTTCACTCATTACTCATTCCGCGAAGCGGTGTACACCCAGCTTCACTCCAATAATTACAACGAGCCGCTCGACGGAAGTCAGTGGGATACACAACGCTTTTATTCGCATCCGGAGGAATTCCGCAGCACATTCGGTAAATACACACCGCATTGCGACCTGCTCATTCATTGCTCATACTGGAATCCGAAAGCGCCGCGCCTGTTTGAAAAAGCGTCTATGCGCACACCCGATTTCCGCATCAGCGTAATAGCCGATGTAACCTGCGATATCGACGGCTCCATTCCCAGCACCATGCGCCCCAGCACCATTGCCGAACCTTTCTACGGCTACAATCCCGAAACCGAACAGCTTACCGATAAAGCATTCGGTAAAGATGAAATTACGGTAATGGCTGTGGACAATCTGCCTTGTGAACTGCCGCGCGATGCTTCCGAGAACTTCGGTAAGGAACTCATGGAAAAAGTAATTCCGGCCCTTCTCGGTAACGATACTGACGAACTCATTGACCGCGCCAGTATTTGCAAAAACGGCAAACTCATGCCGAGGTTTGAATACCTTGCAAACTACGCCAAAGCATAATTTATTACCCACAAGCTGCCAGCCAAAAGCGCCTGCTGCATTACTTGCAACAGGCGCTTTTCAGTTTTCATTTATTGCTTACTTGCCATCCCAAACCGGCAGGCGGCCCGGGGTGTAGGGAGCTTTCGAATTTTCAAGCTGCTTTTCAATCGCAGCAAGTTTTTCGTCGGCTTGTTTTACCTGCGCGTAGAGCGGAGCAAACTGTGTTTTGGCATCGGCCAGCTTCTGTTCGTAAGTGCCGGTTTGCTGGCCGCTGGTGGCCCAAAGGTTAAACACAATATTTTCAATTACACCGGTGAGACCGGGCAATGTTTCAAACTCGCGGCCGGCCATCGACTGATCACCGTTGAACGCAATGTTCAATGCGGTAAGCATGTTTTCGGCTTCGCGGATTTGTTTAAGCAATTCGGGCGATGCATTGGGTGTTTGCAGCACGGCCTGCTTCAAAAATTTGATGCGGCTGCGCTGATCCTGCATGTAAGCCTCGGTACCAAGTGCCACGCGACGGAAATCGGCCAGACGTTTGTTGAAATCGGCCAGTTTCGCAGCATCCACAGCCAGTGTGGGCGTAAGCAGTGTGCGCAGGTTGAAGAATACGGGTTGTGTGATTTGCTCGCTCACACCGTTTACTACTTTCACAAGATAGGTCTGATAACGGCCGGGCAAGGCCAGCGGGCCCACATCTTCGCTTTCGTATGGGTTATCAGGATCGGGCGTATAAAACGAAACCGGGCTGGTACGCTCGATGCGACCGTTCCACGTAGTGCGGTGCAAACCTTTTTTGGCCGATTGTTTCATGCGGCGCACAATGTTGCCCTGCTCATCGGCAATTACCATCAGAATATAAGGCGCTTCTTCCTGATCTTCCAGACGAATACTGTCGGCTGAAGGATACGGAACCGGCTTATTATTTTTTACCAGCTCCTTTTCTTTCGCCTTGCGAATTTCTTTCAGCGTTTTGTAATCGTCTTTCAGATACCACGTAATGGTGGCACCCGGTCCGGGAGTTTCTGTATTGTAGAGTGAAGCGCCCTGAAACGATTTGCCTTTGTGTCCGAAAGGTGTGGACTGAATAAACGCCAGTCCGTCGCGCACGGGAAGCACGGCAGCTGTTTGTTTGAAGGTTTCGGGGGTAATATTTTGCAGGGGCGAATAATCATCGAGGATATAAAAACCGCGACCGAATGTGGCAATCACCAGATCGTTTTCGCGTTCCTGAATGGCAATTTCGCGCACGGCAACTGTGGGCAAACCACCGTTGAGCTGCACCCAGTTTTTACCACCGTCGGCCGAAAAGTGCATGCCAAATTCAGTACCTGCAAAAATCAGATTCGGATTTTTCGAATCTTCCGTAATGCAGTACACTGAACCACGCTCAGGTAATGTGCTGCCAATATTGGTCCAGGTATTTCCCTTATCGCTGCTCTTCATCAGATACGGCTTGAAATCGCCGCTGCGGTGATTGTTGAACACCGCGTAAATCACATTCTCATCGTGACGTGAAGCAAGCACGTTTTGCACAAGTGTCTGATTGGGCACACCGGCTACAGTTTCAACTTTGCGCCAGTTTTTACCACCATCGGTGGTAATCTGAATCAGCCCGTCGTCGGTACCGGCCACAAGCAGGTTT
The DNA here is from genome assembly GCA_020402865.1 of Bacteroidota bacterium. Taxonomy (NCBI): domain Bacteria; kingdom Pseudomonadati; phylum Bacteroidota; species Bacteroidota bacterium. Next base: position 130,689 of record JADBYT010000009.1, read on the forward strand.
TCGTTCTTCCACGATTCAGACAGTGCAGTTACGTTTCCGTAAATTGATGTAGAGCCGTTTTTAGCTACCGCATCCATGCCCCACACCTTACCCATTACAGGCAGTTTGTTGCGGTCAATACCACGACTGAGGTCGCTGCTTACTGCGTTCCATGAATTGCCACGGTCATTGCTTCGGAAAACTACATTGGCTGCAAAGTAAACGCGCTTATTATCAAAATGACTGATTAAAATAGGCGCATCCCAGTTCCAGCGGTAAGCTGCAGCACCGGCAGGCTCCTGGGGTTTAATGTCAATCTGTTCGCCGGTGCGGCGGTCGTAGCGTACAAGGCCACCATACTGCCACTGGGAATACACAATATTCGGATCGGTGGGATCAACCACACTCTTGAATCCGTCGCCGCCCACAGTTACAAACCAGTCGGAATTGATTATTCCGGTAGCACTTACCGTGCGCGAAGGCCCGCCAAGTGTATTGTTGTCCTGCGTGCCGCCATACACATTGTAAAACGGCAGGGCATTGTCCACAGTTACATGATAAAACTGGGTAATGGGCAGATTGGCTTTGTAATGCCAGTTGGCAGCCGCGTCAAATGTTTCATACAAGCCACCGTCGCAGCCGGCCAGCATGTGGTTAGTGTTTAAAGGATCAATCCAAAGTGCATGATTATCCACATGCTTGTTACGTTCGCCGAGGCCGGAGAATGTTTTTCCGCCATCGTTGGACACCTGTATCCATACATCCATAGCATACACACGATCAGGATTTACCGGATCGCATACAATTTCCTGATAGTAGTTGCCGGAGGTGGAATATCCGCCACGCTTTTCCCAGCTTGCGCCACGGTCGGTACTGCGGTACACGCCTTTTCCGTCCCGTGCTTCCACAATAGCGTAAACCATATCGGTATTCACCGGCGAAATGGCAAGGCCAATGCGGCCTACATCACCTTTGGGAAGACCATTCGTAAGCTTGTCCCAATTGGCACCACCGTCGGTACTGCGGTAAACAGCTGTTTCCGGTCCTCCGCCCACATACGTCCACTCGTGGCGGCGGCGCTGGTGCGCAGCTGCATACACAATGTTCGGATGCTTCGGGTCGATGAGTACATCGTTGAAGCCCGTATTTTCACTTACAGTTAGCACAGCTTTCCAGGTTTTGCCGCCATCAATGGTTTTGTAAATACCACGCTCGCCGCCAGCCGACCAGAGCGGCCCATAAGCAGCTACAAAAACCACATCGGAATTGGTGGGATCAATGGCAATACGGCCAATGTGCTCTGAAGTTTTCAGCCCCACATTCTTCCAGCTTTTGCCACCATCTTCTGATTTGTACAAACCATCGCCGTAACCTACACTACGCTGGTTATTGTTTTCTCCCGAACCAATCCACACCACATTGGGGTTTTGCGGATCAAGTGCCACGCAACCGATGGAGTATGAACCTTCGCCATCAAATACAGGCTCGAAGGTTACGCCGGCATTCACCGTTTTCCATACACCGCCGGAAGCCGCTACAATGTACCAGATTGATTTATCATAAGGATGCACGGCAATATCGCCTATGCGTCCTGAAGTTACAGCCGGTCCGATGCTGCGGAAATTAAGTGCCGAATAGCTGGCCGGATCGAGATGTGCCTCTTTGGGCTTTTCGGTCGCAGCGGCCACAGGTGCGCCGCCTTTTTTCTGTGCCTGTAGCGGTGTAAAACCAACAACCGCTGCCGACACGAGTAACAAGGATAGATAGTTCATAGTTTATCTGTGTGGTAATGCAAAGCTAACCGGTTATGTGAAATAATGAAGTAGGTTGTGATGAACGGTGGAAAATCTGTCATTTCCCGGCTACGCCCGAAATGACAAATGAGATTATCCTTTACTGTCATCCCGAAAAGCATCCCATTCCTTGTCATTTCGGGCGGAGCCGGGAAATGACAAGAAAGCAAAAAACCCGCTCCGGGAATACCGAAGCGGGTTTCTATAATTATTAAAACAGATTACTGAGTGATTGACTTGAACTCAGAATCATCTTTGTATTTCTGGAATTCAGCGTCCTGAGCAGCTTTTGCTTTCAGTGAACCATCTTTGCTGATTGCAGTGCGCAGGTTGTTGTTCATCATCGCAGTGTCGCCTTTGCGGGCACCAATGATGGCGCGGAGGTAGTAAGCCATAGCAGATTCTTTGTCGGGGCTGGCATCAAGTGTGCGTGAAGCACCGTCGAGATCGCCGTTGAGTACCTGAGCAAGAGCCGCATTGAAATCTTTATTGCTGCCGAAATAAGAAACAGCATCGGTGTACATACCATCCTGAACAGCAATAATACCGAGGTTGTAGTTTACTTCCGGACCAGCTGCACCAGCTTTTTTGAGCATTTCTTTAGCGCCTTTGCGGTCGCCCATCCAACGCATGCAGATAGCCTGGTTGTTCATGATGATGGGGTTGTTAGCCGAAACTTTGGCTGCTTTGTCAAACTGGGCTTTTGCGTCCTGAAGTTTGTTCTGCTGGAGCAGGATGCAACCTACGTTGTTAGAGGTACGCCAGTCGTTGGGATACATACGCTCGGCCGAACGGTAGAAGGTAAGTTTCTCGTTTACGTCGGTGGTAAGCGTAGCTGCATAAAGAATTTCTTCTACAGAAAGGCTGTCGGCCGATTTGCGGGCGAGCTCCAGAATGCGGGCATCCGTGCGGCTGTATTCTACAGCGTTGAAGGTGATTACCGAACGACGGAGCTGGGGGAGAATGTCGCGGGCTACTTCTTCGTAGGCAGCAGCAATGTTTTTGATTTCCTGCTCACGCTTTTCGCCATCAGGATACTGACGGAGTACGTTAAGGATGATGTCTTTGTCTTTGATAGACGACTTAGACATGAGGTCCTGGAAACCAGCCCAGTCTTCGGCGGTGGTTTGCTTGGTGTAGAAAGTTTCGGCCTGAGCAGCGGGAAGCGGGCTCTTTTTGTCTTTAGCCATGTTCACCATAGCGCCTTTAGCGGAGGTAAAACGCTCTTCGGCCAGGTTTTCGTTGAGTGACATTTCACCATCAGGTGAGGCATAGGAAGAAATGGTAGCGCCTTTAAACTCGTAGGCTTTGCCTTTGCCAAGTGCTACAAAATCGTTCAGGGGCTTCATGCCTTCTGATTTCATTTCGTTCGGACGAACGTTTGATTTGTTGATTTCGTAGTAAATTTTGCCTTCGGCTGAACGATTCACAAACTTCACGAATTTGTCAGCACCGATTACCGACTTATCGGTGTTCATCAGCAGCTGGGGGGTGAGTTTGATGTCGTTGCAGATAGCGCGCTCGGGCATATCTTTTGTTTTGGATTTTACCTGACCGGTAGCTTTTACTACGAGGTTGGCATTGTCCATTGAAGCGTTGTAAGCTACTTTATCGGTATAGGTGAAAGAACCACCCGTTTTGTAATTGATGCGGGTACCGGTTCCCTGCGCTTTTTCGCCGAGCAGGGTAGCCGATTTAAACTTAATACCGCCCATTTCGGGAGTAACGGTAAGTACAGCTTTTTTAGCAAAATACTTGGCCGGGTAGGTTACGTTAACCGTAACAGCTACGCTGTCGCCGTGCATTTCAAGCGGACAGGGAGTAACAGTGTAAACTACGGTCGGCTCTTTTTTCGCCATTTTCTTGAGACCGGAGCATGAGGCAAGGCTCATAACAGCAATCGCAGCGAGGCCGAGGGCAGAAAGGTGGTTTTTCATGATTAAGGTTTATTATCCTTTTTTCAGGTACGCGGCAAAATTAATTAAATTCTTTACACCTGAAAGTAGTTTTTTCGGTAGATGGATGGGCGGGAAAAATCATTCGATCAAAAACGGGCGACAATTGGATGCAAACCGGGGGGCCGTTGGTCGTAAATCATCGATAGTATGTATTTCGCCATTACTTCGGCTGATACCGGTTTTTCGTCGTTTTCCTCGATCCAGAGCACGGGCATGCGGTGTTCTTCTTTAAAAAACCGGTGGTATCCGGCGCTTACTTTGTCTAAATATTCAGATGGTATCTGTTGTTCATAACTCCTTCCGCGCATACCAATTTGTTGTTGAAGACGGGATGTGGAGCGATGCAGGTAAATTACCAGGTCCGGACTCCGTAACTGACCGGCGAGATGCCTGTAAAACCGCTGAAAAAGCGCCCATTCGTGCCCGTGCAGGGTTACTCCGGCAAAAACAAACGACTTTTCCCATATATAATCAGAAATTAACCTTTTATTTCCATCCATTGCGGCTTTCTGCTGGCGGAAACGCTCTTCGAGGAAGGAAAGTTCGAGCGGTAAGGCATACCGTTCGGGGTTTTCGTAAAAGGGGGCCAGAAAAGGATTATCGGCAAATTCTTCGAGCAGGGGGGCGGCTCCGAGTTCGTTCGCAAGCAGGTGTGTGAGCGTGGTTTTGCCCGCACCAATATTTCCTTCAATGGCGATGTATGAGTAAGGCGGATAAGACATTATGAGCTGAGTGGTGAAATGGGTTCAGGCAAAACGGTAACGTCCAGCAGATCAGGGCAGCGGGCGGCAAGGCTGGCAATGGTTTCCTTTTCGCCGGGATGGATAAAACCGGAGGCGATATCGGCCAGCGGCAACAGTACAAAACGACGGCGATGGAGCTCGGGGTGCGGAACCACAAGGCGGTTGGTGGTAAGCTGTACATCGCCCCAGAACAGCAGATCAATATCAATGGTGCGCGGGCCCCAGCGTTCCAGCCTTTCGCGCCCAAGTGCTCGCTCGGTAGCCAAAAGCACATCAAGCAGGGCTTCGGGCGCCAGACTGGTGGAAATTTCCGCGGCACAATTGAAAAAATCAGGCTGCTCGGTCTTACCCCAGGCAGCCGTCTGGTAAACAGGCGAAACAGAAACAACCTTTACCGAATCATGCCGATGCAGTAATTCAAGTGCGGCATGCAACATGTGCAGCCGGTTGCCCAGATTTGAACCCAGCGAAAGAAAAGCCCTGACGGAATTTGACTGCATGGTGCGAAGATATGCTGCGTATCTTTGCATCCAATCAAACAGATTCGTATTTCTGATGAAAAACTTTTTTGGCTCTCTGCTCGGCGCACTTGTGGGCGTGGCTGTTGTGGGAATTGTATTTGTGATCATCCTGATAAGTGGCGTAAAATCGGCTTTTAAAGACGACCGGATGATAACCGAGGTGGTTCCGGGCAGTGTGCTGCACCTCAAACTGGATGCACCAATTGCTGAACGCGAACCGCTTAATCCGTTTCCCAAACTCAATGCACTGAGCGGCGAAGAAAGCAGCATTGGCCTTAATCTTATTCTCGACCAGATTGCAAAAGCTAAAACTGACGCCAACATCAAAGGCATATACCTCGAAGCGCCCGACGTGGCCGCAGGCATGGCTACGGTGGAAGAAATACGCAATGCGCTGGCCGATTTCCGCCAATCAGGAAAATTTGTGGTCAGCTACAGTGAAATGTACGCGCAGAAAGGCTACTACTTAGCAAGCGTGGCCGACGAGGTACTTGTACACCCTGAAGGCGGGCTTGAATGGGTGGGCCTGAGTGCAGAAATCACCTTTTACAAAAAAATGCTTGATAAGCTGGAGATTGACGTGCAGATTTTCCGCCACGGCAAGTTTAAAAGCGCGGTTGAACCTTTCGATCTCGAAAAAATGAGCGAATCGAACCGTTTGCAAACCGCGTCATACGTAAATGCGCTCTGGAAACAAATGCTTCAGCGGATTTCCCGCTCGCGCAATATTCCCGAAAATCAGCTGCAAGCGCTGGCCGCCGGACTTATGATCCGATCTTCGAAGGAAGCCATTTCCTTCCGCATGGTTGATAAACAGGTTTACAGCGATGAGATAATGCCCCTACTCGCCCAACGTTGTGGTGGTAACAATCCGGCACTGGTAACCTTGCGCAAGTACCAGTATGCCGCAGCCGAAACACCCGAAGAAGAGACGGACGAAAATCAGGGCGCCGTGGCTGTGGTGTATGCCGTGGGCGACATAGAAAGCGGACAGGGCGACGACGAAACCATTGGTTCGGCTCGCATTGCACAGGCCATAAGCGATGCCCGCAACGACAATAATGTAAAAGCCATTGTGCTGCGTGTAAACTCGCCCGGAGGAAGTGCGCTGGCCTCTGACGTAATCTGGCGCGAAGTAAGCCTCACCAAAGGTAAAAAGCCCATTGTGGTTTCTATGGGCGATGTGGCGGCCTCCGGCGGCTACTACATTGCCTGCGCAGCCGATAAAATTCTGGCTCAGCCCAACACCATTACCGGCTCCATCGGCGTATTCGGCCTGCTGCCCAACCTGAAAAACATGCTCGAAAACAAAATCGGCCTCACACACGATACTGTAAACTCTGCTCCCCATGCCGATTTTGGCACCACCCTGCGCGCCACCGATACACTTGAAGCACAGGTGTTTCAGGATGGTGTGGAAAACGTTTATCAAACCTTTATCACTCGCGTGGCAGAAGGACGAAAACTCACACTGGCTCAGGTTGACAGCATCGGGCAGGGCCGTGTGTGGAGCGGTGTGGATGCAAAGCGCATCGGGCTGGTTGACGAACTGGGCGGCTTGCAGGAAGCCATTGCCTTAGCGGCACAAATGGGCAAACTGGGCAAGAAATACAGCATAAAAAGCTTTCCCGCACAGAAAAGTCCGTTCGACGATTTCCTCAAAAATGCAGGCACCGAAGCCCGCCTCGCCGCCGCTCATTATGAACTCGGCCTGCTGAGCGACGAATACCGGCGCTTCCTGCGTGCACGCAAACTGCTTCAGTTGCGGGGCGTACAGGCACGCATGGAATACGAAGTGGAGATTCGTTAAGTTTTAACCCGCTCCGGCATAAATACTAACTACCTTTGTATCATGGCTTCCAGTGTAACTCCGTACAATACCGAAGAAAGTAAAAAAGCGCAGGTTGCGTCGATGTTTGATAACATTGCCCACCGTTACGATTTTCTCAATCAACTGCTTTCCTTAGGCATTCACAAAGGCTGGAGACGAAAAGCCACCCGCAAGCTAACTGCACTCAAACCGCAGCAGGTACTCGATGTAGCTACCGGCACCGGTGATTTTGCCATTGAAATAAACAAGCAGCTAAAACCCGCACACATCACCGGTGTGGATATTTCCGAAGGTATGCTCAGCCACGGCCGCGTGAAAATAAATGAGCAGGGGCTTGCACAAAAAATCACGCTCACCTACGGCGACTCCGAAAACCTTCCGTTTAACGAGGCTTCGTTCGATGCAATTACGGTTGCTTTTGGTGTACGCAACTTCGAAACACTCGACAAGGGCCTCAGCGGCATGTTCCGTGTCCTTCGCCCCGGCGGTATGCTGGTTGTACTCGAGTTTTCACGCCCGCGAAAATTCCCGGTTAAACAACTCTATTCATTTTATTTCCTGAAAATGCTGCCTTTCATCGGCAAACTTTTCTCGAAAGATGCACGCGCATACACCTATCTCCCCGAATCAGTAAACGCTTTCCCCGATGGTGATCAGTTCCTCGAAAGGCTGCGCAAAGCAGGTTACACCGATGTGACCTGCCAGCCCCTCACCTTTGGCATTGCCTCCATCTACACCGGAATCAAAAAATAACACCCAACCTTTTACAGCTGCTACGTCTTTTTATTCAGTCGTTAAACTCGCTGCAATAACTTACATTTGATACCGTTAGAGATTTAGGTATGAAACTGATCCGCCTCCTGCTGCTCATTGTTTTGTTGCTGCCACTGTCTGGCAATGCCCAACGCTACAAAGCTTCGCAAAACCGTCCGGGATATTACAAGGAAGTCATTCACTTTGGCTTTTTCCTCGGCGCAAACCGCTGTAATTTTCTAGTGACCCCCATAAACGATTTCACGAATGTGGTGGGCGGCGATTCCCTCAAAACCATACTTTCCTCACCTTCTACCGGTTTCAATCTCGGTATTGTTTCCGAACTCCGGTTGCACGAATACCTCACCCTGCGCTTTACTCCTGATATCGCGTTCGGGCAGCGCAACCTCGATTATCATTTCGAAACCAATACCGGATCATACGATATTCAGCGTAAAATAGAATCCACCTTTCTTGATTTTCCCCTCAACCTGAAAGTGCGCTCCAAACGTATGAATAATTTTGCGGCATACATGATTGGCGGCGGTCGCTACACACTGGATCTGGCTTCGCAGCGCGATGCTAAGAACCAGATTCCGGGGCAGGAAATTGTAAAAATAAATAAACATGATTTTGCCTACGACGTGGGTGCCGGTATTGATCTTTTCCTCCCCTACTTCAAATTCGGTGTCGAACTCAAACTTACTCAGGGACTTCGCAACCTGCATGTAAAAGACGTAGGCATCTACTCACAATCACTCGATCGTTTGCGTTCGCAGGTGTTTTGGATTACACTCACCTTTGAAGGCTAAGGTATGATCAGGCAGCTTGATCTGGTTGTTGCGCCGCAAATTGCTTATCACGACGGACATTTGCGCGGTTTTCTCTGCGAATACCTCTCTGTTTCCGACGAATCGCTGAGTGGCTGGCGTTTGCTGCGCCGGTCTGTTGATGCGCGTAACCGGCAAATTAAGATAAACCTGCGGCTGGAGGTTTTTATAAACGAACAAGTAAACGATGAATTGCCCCAATGGCCGTTGCGCGATGTGAGCAAGGCCAAACCTGTGCTTATTGTAGGCGCCGGTCCGGCCGGACTTTTTGCTGCACTGCGTTTAATTGAACTCGGACTGAAGCCGGTAATTCTCGAACGCGGCAAAGATGTACAACGCCGCCGCCGCGATCTGGCCGCACTCAATAAAGAGCATATTGTAAATCCCGATTCAAACTACTGTTTTGGCGAAGGCGGCGCGGGCACCTATTCCGACGGAAAGCTTTACACCCGTTCGGGTAAACGCGGCGACATTAACCGCGTGCTTGAATTGTTTGTAGCGCATGGTGCCGACCCGGTCATTCTTGCCGAAGCACATCCGCACATTGGCACAAACCGACTGCCCAAAATTATCGTGGCCATGCGCGAAAATATCCGTGCCTGTGGCGGCGAAGTACATTTTGACACCAAAGTAACAGGCATTGAACGCAGCGGCAGCGAAATCTCAGCCCTCATTGCCACACAAAACGGCAGCGAGGTGCGCTTTGCCGCCGCACAAATCATACTCGCCACCGGCCACTCGGCGCGCGATATTTTCGAGCTGCTGCACAGCAACAACATCCGCATCGAATCGAAAGCCTTTGCCATGGGCGTCCGCGCCGAACATCCTCAGGCACTCATCGACTCGGTGCAATATCATTGCCCCACATCCAAAGTACCGCTCGTGCGCGAATACCTGCCGGCCTCGTCATACAGCCTTGTGCAGCAGGTAAACGGACTTGGCGTGTATTCGTTTTGCATGTGTCCGGGCGGCATTATTGCTCCCTGCGCCACCGGCCCTGAGCAAGTGGTTACCAATGGCTGGTCGCCCTCACGCCGCAACAATCCCTACGCCAATTCAGGCATTGTGGTGGCGGTTGATCCGGCCGCACTGAAGCAATACGAAAAGCACGGGCCGTTTGCGGCACTGCGCTATCAGCAGGCGCTCGAACGTATGGCCTGGGAAGCAGGCGGTAAAACACAAACCGCACCCGCACAGGCGCTGAGCGATTTTGTGAACGGCAAACTCTCGGCACAGCTTCCGGGCTGCTCGTACCAGCCCGGTGTAGTTTCGGCTCCGCTGCACGAACTCCTCCCGCCCGAAATAGGCAAACGCCTGCAGGAAGGCTTCCGCGCATTCGGCCAGAAAATGAAAGGCTACCTGAGCAACGAAGCATTAATCGTGGGCGTCGAATCACGCACCTCATCGCCAGTGCGCATCCCGCGCGAGAACGATACACTTCAGCATCCGCAAATTACAAACCTCTACCCCTGCGGCGAAGGAGCCGGTTACGCCGGTGGCATTGTATCCGCTGCAATAGACGGACAACGTTGTGCCGAGGCTATTGCAAAAAAACTGGCGTAACTCGCTTTCCCTTATTGCAATTATCCTGTTAATATTCCAACACTTTACTTACTAATTTCCTGTAACTGACATCAGTTTACAAAACAAATTCATGTCCTGTCTTACGGAAATCTCTCACTACAAACCGCTTTTCAGTTATCCACAAAAAAGAAGCGGCTGCGCAACCAACACGCAGCCGCTTCAAAGTGCCGGCCGGGAAAAACGCTACTAAAACCCGGCCTTGTTGCCCCGATACCGAGCGGATGGTATCTGAGGTATTGTGGTGTACTAACGGCCTGTGCCGCTGGTAAAATTCGTCAACTCGCTGATGCTGCTGCTAAACGTAAAGGCATCGTTTACGAGGTAATAGTTGTTACGGTCCACACAGTTGGCATACGCCGCCTTGGCCAGTTCAAGTTTACTGCTTTCAAAAGTCAGCATCCTTACTAATCCTGCTACCTGTGCCGCTGTCATCCGGTTGGCGGCTGCTGCCTGCTTGGCAATTGCCAGCTTGTTACTGTCAAACGACTGGTTATCAATCGTGGTTTTCAGCCGCAGGTAATCCGCTTCAGGCATTCCCATTTGCAGGTTCGGGAAAGGCCATCCCGGAGGAAAAGGCCAAGGTATATACGAAGGGTTTTGCCCGTTCGGATTGGTGTTGCCTCCCTGCTGCCACGGCCAGTTTATTCCAAGAATCTGCAAGCCGTTCAGGATGTCGATGCGGGCATCGGTTTGTCCGCCTTGGGTAAGATTAATCCAGCCGCTGTATAAATGGCGCGGAGGAACAATACGGCCATTGGCACCTGTAGTTTGCACACTGCTTACACGTATAAACTGATTGCCGGGTGTGAGGTTATTAATTTCAAGCACGGGAGATGTCGATTCGTAACGCTGCCCGTTAATTGTAACAGTCATGGCCTCGTTTGAAGCATTGGTAAGTTTAAGGCCGGTCTGTTGGGCCATTAACAACGCGGGCAGCATACACGCAACGCCCAGCAACATAAGTAAGAGGTTTCTTTTCTTTTTCATGGCTAAACTCCTTTCAGGATGTTTTCCTTGTGTTATACATACCAAGAGCTGTGCCAAAATTTTCATGAGAGCAGTTGTACCGGTACCAAAAGCCCTAAAAGTTGTGAAGAAGAAAGTAAAGCGTAATGCCACTGCTTCGGGCTGATCGCTTAACTTTGAACACATGAAATTCATTATTCGCATACTCATATCCACACTGGCGGTTTTGCTTACCTGCTACATCCTGCCTGACCGTATGGTGCATGTGGACGGATTTACCACCGCGCTCATTGTGGCTGCTGCACTGGCTTTTCTCAATAGTGTGATTAAACCCATACTCATTGTGCTTACCATTCCCATCACGTTTATTACGCTGGGGCTTTTCCTGCTTGTGATCAATGCCGGAATGGTCATGCTGGCCGACAAGTTTATTGATGGGTTTGGCGTGGGCGGCTTCTGGTCGGCATTACTTTTCAGCTTACTGTTGTCTCTTATTACCGGCGTATTCGAAGGCATTCGCAAACGTGATGAGCAGCGGGCCGATGGCACCAACAATTTCAATCGTTTCAACTGATTTTTTCGCTTGCGTATGCAATGGTCAACCCTGTTTTCAGAAACCCGCCCCGGCGATAGCAGCCCGCGACAAACCTCTGAAGACCGCACCAACTTTGAGCGCGATTTCGACCGCGTGGTTTTTTCATCGGCCTTTCGCCGGCTGCAGGATAAAACACAGGTAATTCCGCTGCCCGATAATGATTTTGTACACACGCGCCTTACGCATAGTCTCGAAGTGTCGTGCGTAGGCCGCTCACTGGGCAAAATGGTAGGGCGCGAAATCATTGCCCGGCACAAGCTGCAAAACCTGCACTCGTCAGACTTTGGCGCCGTGGTAGCCGCAGCGGCTTTGGCACACGATATTGGTAATCCGCCTTTCGGTCATTCGGGCGAGGCTGCCATCAGCGACTATTTCCTCAATGGAAACGGAAAGCGGTTTAAAGACGCCATCGGCGACGAAACACTCTGGCAGGATCTTGTAAACTTCGAAGGCAATGCAAACGGGTTTCGCCTGCTCACTGCCTACGACCAGTCAACAGGCGGCGGCAGCATCAACCTTACGTTTTCTTCCCTTGCCGCATTTGCCAAATATCCCACGCGTTCGCACAAAACCAATACCGAACATCAGTGGCGTGGCAGCCAGAAAAAATACGGCTACTTTGCCGATGATCAGGCCCTCTTCGAACGCATTTTCACCGAACTCGGCATCGAAAAACTTCCCGGCACCGACTACGCCTGGCATCGTCACCCGCTGGCCTTTCTGGTTGAAGCGGCTGATGATATCTGCTACCGCATCATCGACTTCGAAGACGGCCTGCGCATGCGCCTCATCGGCGACAAAGAAGGCACTGATCTGCTGAAAAAAGTGGCCGGCCATTTTTACAACGAAGAGCGTTTCAAACGCATCGACCCAAAAAACAAAAACGAGCAGCGGGGCTATCTCCGCGCCGTATGCATAAGTCGTCTTATTGATGAGGCTTTCACCGCTTTTATGGATCATGAAAGTGAAATTCTTTCCGGAAAATTTGACAAAGCACTTTTAAAAGTTTTTCCGGCCGAACTCGAACAACCACTCAAACAAATTAATGATCTCTCAGTAAACAACATTTACAAAAGCCGCTCCGTACTCGAAATAGAAGCTGCAGGGTTCAATGTGGTAGCGGAGTTGCTTGATCTTTTTATCAATGCCGCCATAGACGATCATCAATATGGTAAAGAGTTGAAGAAGAAAAAGCCTTACAGCGAAAAAATCCTCAGCATCCTGCCCGATCAGTTTCTCTTCAAAGGCGAGGCGCATGGCCGCGATCTTTATCTGCGCATCCTCCGCATCTGCGAGTTTGTGGCGGGCATGACAGATACTTATGCCGTGAATATTTACCGGAAATTAAAAGGCATCGAATTGCCCCGGTAAATAAAATAAGGAGCGAATTGGGGGAAGCAATAAAAAACCGTTCGGCTCCTGCCCTCCCTGCAAATCTCGGTAAATTGTGATTTGGTTGGCATTCTGCACCCTGCGGGCTTTCCGTTCGGTCAGGGCTATAACTAATTACCGTCCGGTGCATCAAATTCACAAATATTCTACACTAAGCCTAAGCTGCGGAAAGTTTCAGCAGTCCTAAGCTGCGGAAAGTTTCACTAAGCTGCGGAAAGTTTCAATCAGCGAAGCTGATAAACTTTCCGTTTTTTATACTCAAGTCTCCAGACTTGAGTATAAAAAGAAGCACATACTGCAACATGCAGATCAGTAATTGGAAAATCAACTCAACGGCAAAAGGCTACGTAAAAACGTGTACTCACCGACTAAAGCAAAACGAATACATCGGCCTGCTTAGCTTTTCAGCCCGCGGCTTTCTCAAGCACTTCAAAAATCTTCACCATCGCCAGTGTGTCCAGCCGGCAATATTCGCGGAGCTCTTCTTTGCGTTCTTCGCGCAAAAACATGTCAGTTACCAGATGCAACTGATCGTACACCGCCATGGCGTGGCTGCCGTTTTTAATTACCAGGGCCTCATGGCTGAGTTCAGGAATTAGCGCAGGCAAAACATTTTTGAGCGAAATAGAGCCATTTTGCGCCGGAGCGTGGTACCAGCCTTCGGCAAAAGGTTGCATAAGATCGCGCAATCGGTCAAGCCTTTGTTTAATTTCTATGGCAAATGCAGGAAACTGCTGTGCCAGTTGATGCAATGTATAACGCTCGGCAGATATATCATAAGCCAGTATCAGGTTGCTGCCTTCGGTATGCGCCAGAAAGTGCTTTATGAATTCCGGGCGCGGATCTTCACCCGGTTCGGCCAGAAAGTTTAAATGTGTTAAGGCATCCCGCCCCGCATTGCGGCGGTGTAATGAGTAGGCAAAAGGCAATGCCATAAACGGCCGGGTACCCGAAAATCGCGGAACCGCAGGCTGAAAATTTTCGATATCCAAAAAGTCAAGCTCACCTTGCAATGCAGTTAAGTAAGTCTTTAGCTTTTCCTTATTCACAAAGGGTAATCCAGTTTTCCGGGTTGCAATTTGCAACTTTGCCAAAGGCAAAAGCTCTTCACTCTCCGGAACCTGCTCGGGCGTACGCATTCCCTTTGCAAATAATAATTGTTGATCGGCCCGCGACATACCGGCCAGATCAAACACTGAAGGCTGGGGCAAATTTTTCCAGCAATGCCCCATATAATCACAGTTGTAGGGTGTAAAGCAACGTGCCCCCACATCTACATCAGGTATTTGCGGCGAATTCAACCACTGCTTCTGCTCTTCTATACGTGCCGCAATTAAGTCAACCTGGCTCTGTGCAAAAGCAAGCACTGAGGTTTTTCTGAAAAACTGCTGCAGGTTTAGCACTCCGTTACGCGTGTAACTTCCGTTAATATGAATCAGCGCCAATTCACTCACCTGCAAACCGGAACCTGAAATTACATAGTATTGTAAAGCCGCATCCTGCTGATTAGAAAGCGAAGTACGCAATGAGCTTTTCACTTCATATACTTCCCACGCCTCTCCGTTTCGCACAAGTATATCGGCCAGCACCAGCACATCCTGATATACAAATGCAGCCTCATAAATTACAGCTGTGCCCGAGGCAATTAATGACTGCGTTTTCTCTACCGCCTCAATTGCCCGCGGTCCGCTACCTTGTGTTGCATCAGTGCCTCCCGGATAAAGCTGCCTCGCCAGCAAACCCACATCATGCCCGCGATTGAGTGCTGCCTGACGAGATGGTGGCAGCGGATCACGATATTGCGGATAATAACGATACAGGAACAATGCTTTTGCACATTGTACACCCCGCATATAAGAGGTCTTACTGAGCAGATAATGAGTTGCCAAAACAGGACTAAGGTAATAATTGCTTTCGAGCTATGAATTCAATGCAATATCCCGCATCAATAAAACAATTACTCCATTCAGCCTGAATCTTGCCACCCTGATTACTATACCTGCATATACATGCCCCCAAACCTACGCTAACCAATCAGTCCAAGTCAACACAAACCAGCCCGGCTCTGTAAAACAATTCCCCCAAAAACAGCTGAATAGTACCGTCAAATTGTTTGCCTCGGTGCACAAACCCTACGAAACTACTCCCCACACATACCAGCCAGTACACATCAATATTTTCACTACCCCAATCGGCCTGAATGATGCCGGCCTAACGATAGTAGCTGTTCATAAATACCTCTGAACTGATCCAAACCAATGAGCACGAGCAGATACAAACCAACCTTCATCAATAAATACAGTATTCTGAACCTTAACCAGGGTACAAACGCACGAAACGCCATTGCCATGGCATCACCTGCCTTGCGCTGCAGATTTACCACATCCTTGTCATGTGCCATTGCTAATGTCTGCGACTCTTCATTTCTTATGCCTTCAATACTAAACCGGAGATAATTGAACAACGTAAAATAGTTCTTCCGGTTCGCTTTTAATTGATGAATATCAGACGACAGACGATCAATAATTTTCCTCAAAAAAATCAAATCAGTAGGTGAAAGATTTTTCTGTGAAAACACGCCGTCAAAAAGCATCATTGTTGCCTCGCTGTGAAGCATACGAAACCGTGCTTCAACAACCTGGCGATTATAAATTGATTTTAAATAAATGTGCTGTATTAAAAACACAGCCGAACATGCAACTGTAAGAATAATTAATAGTACCATTTTTATATTTTTAAGATTAATCAATACCATTCACCGCAAATCACATTTGTTATACCTGCTTATGTAAGACAAACACAAGCAGCATACTCCTGTAAAATGAATTCAAAAAAGCAATCAGGCAGCTGGTAACGCATCTGCCTCCGGATACTGTATTCTTTGATCGATCACAAACATTAGCCGTTTGCTTACAGCCTCTTCGCGCAGAATCAACCTCTCAATTTCCTGATCTTTAGCCATTATTACCCGCTTAAACCATCTGAACTGCATAATCATAAATGAAATTTGCAGCATTAATATTAATCCCAGGTAAGGGCCGTACGCTTCAATAATTTCTTTAAAATTAACCATCATGAATACAATTTCGTTCGCTGTCTCGTTTTATTTCCCCACAAAAGTATCCCCTCCCCAACCCCCTTGTCAAGTTCAAAACTATTTCTGTTAATATCTTTCCCTCTTTACTTCATACTTATGCTACGCATAAATAAAACTGCACAATTTGCATCTCCCACAAGATATGCATCATTAATACTCCGATAAACACGTAAAAAAAAGCTGCCTTTGCAGACAGCCTTTACTTTTAGTTGTAGATTAATTCTGTTTTACCAGTGATTTCTGAGTTTCGGACTTCAAGCGATTTTGAAAAACGAAGCAGGGCTTCTATCACATGATCTCCAGGCTCTTCTCCGGCATTGTTTTCCACATAGCGAAGCAATTCTGCATGATCTATCGGAAAACTGTTTAATTCTCGTGTAGATGTTTTATTCATTAAACTGAAGATTGGTTTCTATTGCTTAACGCACCCGGTATGCGCATATTGTGCCTGAATAAAAAAAACCGGGAAAATCCCGGTTTTTTTTATTCAATGGCCTAACACCTATCAGGCGGACAGGGCAATATTGTGTTTCTCCATCATGCGGCGCATATTGATCAGCGCATAACGCATGCGGCCTAGTGCAGTGTTGATACTAACATTCGTAAAATCTGCTATCTCCTTGAAACTCATATCCATATAATGACGCATCAACAATACTTCCCGCTGCTCTTGCGGAAGTTTATCGATTAATCGACGGATGTCGGAACGAACTTGTTTTTTCACCAGTTTGTCCTCATGGTTGCCCTGTCGGAGCACCAATACCGAGAAAATATCAAAATCTTCTCCGGCATCCACCAGCGGCATACGCTTCTGACGGCGGAAATGGTCGATAATCAGGTTGTGCGATATACGCAGCACCCAGGGTAAAAACTTCCCTTCGTCGCTGTAAGAACCGCGTTTGAGGGTTTGGATTACCTTAATAAAGGTGTCCTGAAAAATATCTTCCGCCAGATGACGGTCGCGAACAACCATCATAATGTAAGAAAATACACGCTTTTTATGGCGTTGAATCAGTAATTCGAGGCAGGATTCGTCTCCGGCAACATACAGGTCAACCAGTTCCTGGTCATTCAGTTGGTCATAGCGCATAGTGGCCTCCTTTCGGGTTTTCAGCTGTGGGTCTGTTTGAAAACGTAGAGGTGTTTCGCTATTCCTGACTTGTATTTTGGCCTTTTTTAAGACCTGTGAGACAATAAAAGAAGTTTATGTATTCCTAAACGAAATCCGTTTTGATTTGTTGCATGAAAATAAAAAAAATTCCCGGGCAACCTCTTTTTCAGAAATCGTCTATGGCAAATATAGACGCTTTCGGTAAAAAATCAAGCATCGTGCCGTAATTTTGCACTTTATTTTCCGAACGTGGCTAAATCCTCTATTGAACAACTCGATCCGAAACAGCACATTATTATTAAAGGTGCGCGGATGCATAATCTTAAAAACGTTGATCTGGCGCTGCCCCGCAACCGCTTTGTGGTGATTACAGGGCTTTCCGGGTCAGGGAAATCATCGCTGGCTTTCGACACGCTCTATGCCGAAGGGCAGCGACGCTATGTGGAAAGTCTATCGGCCTATGCCCGGCAGTTTCTGGGCAAAATAGAAAAGCCGGCCATCGAATACATTAAAGGTATTTCGCCCGCTGTGGCTATTGAGCAAAAGGTGAACACACGCAACCCGCGCTCTACTGTGGGCACATCAACCGAAATTTACGATTATCTCAAGCTACTGTTTGCCCGGGTAGGCCAAACCTACTCGCCGGTAAGCGGCAATCTGGTAAAACGCCATTCGGTGAGCGATGTGGTGGATGCTATTCTGGCCCTTCCCGACCAGACACGTTTATATATTCTCTCGCCGCTGCCCAAAAAAGAAGGAAAATTGCTCAAAGAACAACTTGGCCTGCTTTTGCAACAAGGTTTTACACGCATACTCTACAAAGGCGAAATGCTGCGCCTGAACGAGATAAACGTGTCGGAGCTATCAGCTAAAGAGGAATTGTTTATTGTTATTGACCGTGTGGCTGTAAATGCTGGCGACGAAGATTCGCGCTCACGGCTGGCCGACTCGGTACAAACGGCTTTTTACGAGGGCGAAGGCGATTGTATCATTCAACTGGCCGATGCAGCTGCACCAGATCCGGCACCAACAAAAGGAAAAAAGAAAAAAGCTGAAGCCCCGGAAACGCCCGGCCAGCTGCTGTTCTCCAACCGCTTTGAGGCCGACGGCATTCAGTTTGATGAGCCAAACGTACATTTCTTCAGCTTCAATAATCCTATTGGTGCCTGCAAAACCTGTGAAGGATTTGGCAACGTAATCGGTATTGATGAAGACCTCGTGATTCCCAACAAAGGCCTGTCCATTTACGAAGATGCCGTGGCCTGCTGGAAAGGTGAAAAAATGGGCGAATGGAAAGAGAAGCTGGTTATGAATGCCTATAAATTCGATTTCCCCATTCATAAACCGGTATATGAACTTACCGAAGCCCAGCGCAAACTGCTGTGGACAGGCAACAAATATTTTTGGGGACTGAACGACTTTTTCAAATTCCTAGAAGAGCAGAGCTACAAAATTCAATACCGCGTGATGCTTTCCCGCTACCGGGGCAAAACTACCTGTCCCGACTGCCGTGGCACACGTTTGCGCAAAGATGCCAACTATGTAAAAGTGGCTGATAAGTCGATAAGCGATATTGTGCTCATGCAGGTGCAGGATGCGCTGGTGTTTTTTGAGCAAATAAAGCTCGACAAACATGCGCAGCTTGTGGCCAAACGCCTGCTGGCCGAAATTACAAACCGCCTGCGTTTCCTTTGCGACGTAGGTTTAGGTTACCTCACACTCAACCGCTTGTCATCAACCCTTTCCGGCGGCGAATCGCAACGTATTAACCTGGCTACTTCGCTTGGAAGCAGTCTGGTGGGTTCGATGTATATTCTCGACGAGCCCAGCATTGGCCTGCATCCGCGCGATACAGAGCGTCTGATACGCGTGCTGCACGGTTTGCGCGACATTGGCAATACCGTAATTGTGGTGGAGCACGACGAAGAAATCATGCGTGCGTCGGATGCGATGGTTGACATGGGCCCCATGGCCGGAAGCCTCGGCGGTGAAGTAGTATTCAGCGGCACACACAAAGATTTGCTCCTCTCCAACGGCCTCACCGCAAAATACCTCACCGGACGCGAAGTAATTCCGATTCCCGCAAAACGCCGTCCGTGGAAAGCCCACATTGAAGTAAACGGCGCCCGCGAAAACAACCTCAAAAATATCTCGGTAAAATTTCCGCTCGATGTAATGACGGTTGTAACCGGCGTTAGCGGATCGGGTAAATCAACACTCGTGAAACGCATCCTCTACCCTGCCGTGCAGAAACACCTGGGCGGCTACGGCGAGCAGACCGGCCATTTCGACCGGCTTGGCGGCGATTTCAGACATATTGCTGCAGTTGAATTTATCGACCAGAATCCCATCGGCAAATCATCACGTTCCAATCCGGTAACGTATGTAAAAGCCTACGACGAAATACGCGCACTTTATGCCGAGCAGCAACTTTCGAAAATGCGCGGCTACAAGGCTTCACACTTCTCATTTAATGTAGAAGGCGGCCGCTGCGAAGTATGCGAAGGCGAAGGCGAAGTAGTAGTGGAAATGCAGTTTATGGCCGATGTGCATTTGCTTTGCGAAGGCTGCAAGGGCAAACGCTTTAAAGAGGAAGTGCTGGAAGTACAGCACAACGGCAAACACATTGCCGATGTACTGGAAATGACCGTTGATGATGCCATTACCTTCTTCAACGACGGCAGCAACCACGGCAAAAAAATTGTAAACAAGCTCCGCCCGCTGCAAGACACCGGCTTAGGTTATGTTCACCTCGGCCAGTCGTCAAGCACACTTTCCGGCGGCGAGGCACAACGTATCAAACTTGCTTCGTTCCTCGGTTTAGGCCACAACCAGCCGCCCACACTTTTCATTTTCGACGAACCCACCACCGGCCTGCATTTCCACGACATACGCAAACTGCTCGATGCATTTCATGCACTGCTTGCGCAGGGGCATTCGCTCATTATTATTGAGCATAACATGGATGTAGTGAAATGCGCCGACTGGGTAATTGACCTCGGCCCCGAAGGCGGACAGGAGGGCGGCCATCTGGTGTTTGAAGGTACGCCGGAGCAGATGGTGAAAAGTAAAACATCGGCTACTGGAATGTATTTGAAGGAAAAACTGAGCGGAGGAAAAAAGTAATTTGTTACAGATATATTTAGACACTGTAAATCAATTCTGTTTTGGAAGTGATTATTTTACCCGAACGAATTACTTGCCTGAGCTAATTTATTCCTAACTTCATTCACCGTAAAGGAGCAAAACAAAATGCGCATAAACCGCCGCAACAACGCCATCAGCAACGACCTCGGTTTTGGCACCAAAAACACCGCTGCCCGGAATTTAAATAAAGATGGTTCCTTTAACGTAAACCGCATCGGGTTGCCCCGCTTCAAAACCTATGAACTGTACAACACGCTCGTGTTCATGTCGTGGGGCAAACTGCTTTTTCTCATCTTCACAATCTATTTTGTTGTCAATATCATCTTTGCCGGAATATATGTATTGATTGGCGTTGAGCATCTTGCCGGAATTGAAGGCACAACCCCGCTGGCGCGTTTTTTTGATGCTTTTTTCTTCAGTTCGCAAACACTTACCACACTGGGCTACGGAAGAATAAGCCCTACAGGTACACTTGCAAGTACGGTGGCGGCAATTGAATCAATGATTGGTCTTTTGGGATTTGCCATGGCCACGGGTTTGCTCTACGGACGTTTCTCAAAACCAAAAGCAAATATTCTTTACAGCACACACGCCATAATTGCGCCCTACCGCGAAACACAGCGTGGCCTCATGTTTCGTATGACCAACAAACGAAGCAACCAGCTTATTGAGGTGGAGGTGGATGTAACCATGGCAATGGTTGAACCCGGTGCGGGCAACCGATCTTTTTATCAGCTCAATCTCGAACGAAAAAAAATTAACCTTTTCCCCCTGAGCTGGACACTGGTTCATCCTATTGATGAAAACAGCCCGCTTTACGGCATGTCTGAACAGGAAATTGTTGATCAGCAGGTAGAGTTGTTTATTCTCGTGAAAGCGTTCGACGATTCGTTTTCGCAAACGGTGTACAGCCGTACCTCTTATCAGGGCAGAGAAATTATCTTGGGCGCAAAATTCATTCCCATGTTTTCGCTTCAATCCGACGGAAGCACCCAAATTGATATGCGCCTGATTGATGCTATTGAACATGTAGAACTGCCGCCGCTTGCCCAACCTGTACCCGAACTTGCAGCGGCTGAAGATCCCACTGTATAGCTGCTGCAATTGCTAATCGAGAAACGGACGTAAAATTGCATACACGCCCCCCAACACCCCGGCCGCTCCAATAAAACCATCAAACCGATCAAGGATACCTCCGTGTGCGGGAATCCAGCTGCCGTAATCCTTAACTCCTGCCAAACGCTTCCATTTTGAAGCCAGCAAATCGCCCGCAACTGCTCCTGATGCGATAAGCAGAGAAAGTAATGCGGCACTCAAAATCATTTCCGGCTTTAAATTTCCCGGCAGGATTAACAGCGTGAGCAAAATGGCTGTAAAGCCTCCCGCCAGACCTTCCCATGTTTTTGCCGGACTTATCTGCGGAGCGAGTTTATGCCTGCCAAATAAGAGTCCGGCAAGCTGGCTAAACCCGTCAAACAACACGATTAGCGCGTAAAGCCAGAACAAATAATGGCCAACATAAAATGTGAGATAAAAAGCGCCACCGCATATCACCAGATAGAGCAATAAGACCTGCGGCAGATTTTGTTTTGTGACTGGGTTATGACTGATACGAATGATCTCATAAAAACCTGTTCCGCAAATTAATCCCAGCCACCAAAGTTCGAAATTGGTGAGTATAGCCGCAGCACTGAGAAGCACCACAAGCAAATACACCATGTACTTGGTCCAGAGTTCCCGCTTCAGTTCGGGGCGTTTTTTCAGAATCAAAAAAATAAGTAATGCCCCTGCGGCAAAGCTGACGATAATTGTTTTCACGAAGAAATCAGTGGCAAAACCATACATGATTTCCTCAACCTGCAGCCCAAGTGATTTCGCCATTGTTATGCTATTTTACCCTGTTCACGCATCATCCAGAAAATTCCCTTCAGATTTGAACGAAGTTGCTGAATGTATAATACCACAATTAACTCTTCAAGAAATGCAAGCACACTCACACTCCACATCACCCAGAAATAAAGTTCAGAATTTCCCCAGTTGAAATAGGTAAAAATAAAAATACCCTGAAGGTATCCGGCAAATTTATTCGACCAGAGATGAAAGTGCGGCAGGCGGTGAAACCTGATCAGACTTATTACCTGTGGCAATATCCAGAGGAAAACAAGCATTGAAAATGCCCAGCCTTTTTCACTCACAAAACTCCATTCGAGATAAATAAAAGCTGTAAATGCGGCGATATAAGTCCCCATATCAGCCATAGAATCGAGCCGTGCGCCAAAGTTTGTTTGCAGCTTAAATACCCGCGCAATCAATCCGTCGAGAATATCGGTAATCAGATTTATACTCAGTAATAGAATAAAGGCTTCGCGCTGAAGGGTAAAAATAAAATACATCACCAGCGGAAACGAAAGCAGCCGCCAGCCTGAGAGGATATTGGGAATTTGTTTACCGATATTTTTCATGAGACAAGTTTACAACACGAAAGATGTGCGTCAAATTTTATAAAAAGTAATTCGTGCTGTCCTGACCGTTATTTCTTGCAAAACTTACTGTTCGGCAGGTTGCTCTTGCAAAAATTGCAAAAACCAGATCATACTCGGGTGTTTTTTGGGAAGAATAGGATATTATGCTGTTTTTTGTGTGGCCGAAGAGAAAAATCATTTTTGACGTTTTCACTCTGGCAATACATTTGCCCTGATTCTGTTCATTACCCTAAACGTAACAGAACAACTAAAACTAAACTCCATGGCTTCCTCAGAAGACAAAACAAGTAAGGCTTTAAGTAAAATTGAAGCAATTTACGGTCTCGCCAAACTTACTCAGCACATCCGTACACGCGCTGCCGAGCTTCCCCCGCGCGATAGTTTCCCGATAGAAGAAATGGCTTCGGCCGCCGGACAACATACACGATTGCAGTTTCTGAAAGAGCAAACCGGCCATAGTTTTCAATACCTCAACGGAGAAACAACATTTACGGATCTCAGCCAGCTTGAAGGTAATATTGAAAACTACATCGGTATGACGATGGTGCCCACGGGTGTAATTGGTCCGCTGCGTGTTACAGGCACTGCCGCCAACGACGATTACTATATTCCGCTGGCCACAAGCGAAGGCGCATTGGTAGCTTCCTATCATCGTGGGGCAAAGGCTACGCGGCTTAGCGGTGGTATTACTTCAGTTTGTCTGGTTGATGGTGTGCAGCGCAGCCCGGTATTTCGTTTTGCTGATGTATCGGGTGCGGTGAGCTTTCTGGCGTTTGCCTACAGCCGTCGTGAGCAGATGGATGAAATTGTGCGTGCGCACAGCCGCCATGCCGTACTTAGCGATGTGCGCGCCAACATCGAAGGCAATCACCTCATCCTCACTTTCGAATTTCAAACCGGTGATGCCGCCGGCCAAAACATGGTGACCATTTGCACCAATGCCATTTGCAGTACACTTGTGCCCGAAGCACCGGAAAAACCGCTGGCCTGGTACATTGAAAGCAATTACTCGGGCGATAAAAAGGCTACGGCTCTTTCATTTACAAGTGTGCGCGGCAAAAAAGTAACGGCCGAGTGCGTAGTTAGCCGCATGGTGGTGGAAAAAGTGCTCAAAACCACACCCGAAGCCATGGCCGATTACTGGCAAAGCTCAACCATTGGTGTGATTCAAAGCGGCGCTATTGGTGCGCAGGGGCATGTGGCCAACGGACTCACCGCACTTTTTCTGGCCACCGGTCAGGATGCAGCCTGCGTGGCAGAAGCGGCCACAGGCATTACCCGCATGCAGCTCACCGCCGAGGGCAACCTTTACACCAGCGTTACATTGCCCAACCTCATTGTGGGCACCGTGGGCGGCGGCACCGCATTGCCTACACAACACGAATGCCTTGAACTCATGCAATGCGCCGGCACAGGTAACGCACGCAAGTTTGCCGAAATCTGCGCCGCAGTAGCACTCTCCGGCGAAATTTCAATTGCCGCTGCACTCGCTGCCGGACACTTTGCCTCGGCACACGAAAAGCTGGGACGTAAAAAATAAGACCATGAACGCGCAGTTTGTACTTATTCTGATGTATGTGTGGATTGGCTTCATACATGCCGTGTTTACGGGCATTACCGTACTGGCTTTGCTTCCGAAACGTGCAGCAAAATGGCCGGCCGCATTCATCATTCTGCTGCTCATTGCCATACAGGCTTTTCTCGAAACGTACTGGATTCCTGTGGCGCACCACCTCGGCTTACAACTCACATCAGGCCATGCACAGGTGAATGATTTCTTTCACACCACCGCAGGCAGCAACCTCATAAACGCCCTGCATCCCGGCTGGCTTAGTCCGCTGCTCTGGGCGTTCTGGGGCATCGTAGCCTGGATGATCGGCCGTAAAATAATGTCGCGCTTCACACTCAAGTAAACTCAACAATGAACCCGCACAGCAAACCCGAAGAAAATAATGCACCATTGCTGAAACGGCTGTGGATCTATCAGCGCGAGCGTTTCCCGCTGTTTGGCCACGGTCCGCTGGTGGCGGCATTCAGTTTCTCTGCCATCAGCTACTCGCGAATTTGCCGTGGTGCTGATGGATTTGTGGACTGGTCGCTGTTTGCACTTGGCATTTTTACAACTGTTTCACTGTTCCTGCTTGTGCGCATATTCGATGAGCATAAGGATGCCGAAGATGATGCACGCTACCGCAACGAACTTCCGGTTCCGCGCGGCCTCGTTTCGCTTTCCGAATTACGGAAAATCGGCATCGGCATTGTGGTTTTGCAAATTATTCTCAATGCCTTGTTTGCGCCCAAACTGCTTATCATCTGGGGCATTGTCATACTTTACCTTTCGCTCATGGGCAAAGAGTTTTTTGTGGCCGAATGGCTCAAGAAACATCAGTTCTGGTATGTGGTTTCACACATGTTCATCATTCCGCTCATCGACATTTACGCCAGCGGGCTCGACTGGTTGCAGGAAGGTGTAAGCGCACCGAAAGGTTTGCTGTTTTTCTTCGCGGTATCCTATTTCAACGGTATTGTACTTGAAGTAGGCCGTAAAATCCGCATCCCGGCCGATGAAAAAGAAGGCGTTCTCACCTACTCGTCGATGCATGGCCCGCACAAAGCCACTTTGCTCTGGTTGCTCATGGTACTCATCACCGCAGGCTGGGCCATTGCTGCGTCGTGGTTTGCAGGATATGGTATGCAGGGATTCATTACCATGCTTTGCATTGCATTAGTCATAAGCATTCCCGCAATTTTATTCCTGCAGAAAATGACAACCAAACGTGCAAAATTTATTGAATACGCATCCGCACTCTGGACCATTGCCATGTATTTGAGTCTGGGCGGAATTCCGATGGTAGTTGAATTGATGAAATAAACTATCTTTTATCCACCCTTTACCCAAAACCCGTCAAATGCCGGCTATTCGTATTTTACTGTTTGTCCTTGTGCTTATTCTATCCGTTTTCGGAAAGTCGGATAAAATAAACTATGATGCATTTCGTAATGCACAGGATTTTACCGTGCCTGTTTTGAATTGTGAGGAAGAAAATAAAACTGCGCTGTTTGTTTTTCCGCACGATGATGATGTGATTTGTTGTGCCGGTACGGCACAATTACTTCGTGAAAAAGCCTGGAGAATCTATTCGCTCACACTTACGCAAGATGCCGATTCGAAAGAAGCTGCAAAACGGGCTGTGGAATGGAGTAACTCAATGAAAATTCTTGGTATTACAGAATCTGCTCATCTCTACTTACCAAACAATCCGTGGGCCAATGTAGAGCAAAACAATCTTGTATTCTGGAATGAAAAAACAGACAGTCTCGAAACGCTGATTTACACGTTTATGATGAAATACAAACCGTCGCTGGTAGTTACATTCGATACAATTATTGGCGGATACGGGCATCCCGAGCACCGGCTTACCGGCAAAGCTGTGTATCGTGTATTTACGGCACATAAAAATGAAAGCAACTTTCCGGTAAAGCGTATTCTTCACAGCACCATGCCCGAAAAGCTCGAACAGGTGTGGCTTTCAAACAATCCGGCTTATCTGCTCACACAAAAATATGCAGGACAGGTAACACTTCCCGAACCCAATGCTGCTGTTGATGTGCGCAACTACTGGCCGGTAAAACGAAATGCTGCAGCGGCATACAAAACACAGCAGGCCACACTGAAAAAATTCATGATGCTTCCCGACATAAAAGACACAGCCGCACACTATCAGGCGTTTGCCCGCGAATATTATCTGGAGGTGAAATAGTTTTGTATGATACTTTTTTCAAACACACCTGCATCCGAACGCAGTGCCGATTGCGGCGGCAAAGCCTCCAACCTGTTTTTGCTGACCGATGCAGGCTTTCCGGTTCCCGACTTTGCGGTGCTGCCCGCAGGCTTACTGCAAAGCTGGATGCCTGAAAACACAACCGATGCCGAAGCATTTATCCGCTCTTTCCGTATTCCCGATACAATTATTCAGTTACTGCTTAACCGGTTTGGCCACGATGCGCAACTCGCCGTGCGCTCTTCGGCATTGGGCGAAGATGGTGCAGAACAATCCTTTGCCGGACAATATGAATCGTATCTCCACGTAAATGCCGATACGCTTGAAGCGCGCATACGCGATGTGTGGCGCTCAGCCTGCGAGAAACGCGTGCAGGTGTACCAGCAGTTTCACGGTATCGGAAAAAGTAATATTGCCGTGATTGTGCAGGTGATGGTGAATGCCGATGTAGCGGGTGTAGGTTTCGGAATAAATCCGGTGAGCGGAAACAGGAATGAATGTGTGATAAGTGCGGTGTGGGGTTTGGGAGAAGGTTTGGTTTCGGGCGAGCTTGATGCGGATACGTTTACCGTGTCGGCCGAAAAAATTACGGAACAGCTTGTAACTAAACCGCGCAAGGTAACTGCATCGGCACAAGGCGGTACGGCGTTTACAGAAGTGGAAACTTCGTTGCAAAATGCACGCACGTTGAGTAATGCACAGCTGCGTCACATCGAAAGCTGGCTATATCAGTTGAAGAAACTATACGGACGTGCGCAGGATATTGAATTTGCCGTAGCAGATGGAAATTTGTATCTCCTGCAAACACGCCCCATTACCACCACCGCACAACTTCCCGACCCCGAAGGCGAATACTTAGTGTGGGACAACAGCAACATTATTGAATCGTATCCCGGACTTACCTCGCCGCTTACGTTTTCGTTTATCCGCAAAATGTATGAGGCTGTGTATATTCAGTTCACTTCCATGATGGGAGTGAATGAGGCGGAGCGGCAGCAGCATGCGGTAGTGTATGCCAACATGCTCGGCTTGCTCAACGGCCGCGTGTATTATAATTTACGGAGCTGGTACAAATTGCTTTCGCTGCTTCCGGGTTATCAGCTAAACGCGGAGTTTATGGAGAAAATGATGGGCGTGAAAGAACGTTTTACGCTCGACGATGTAACGGTGCGCAGCAAATTCAGCGAGCGTTTGCGTGTACTGAACATGATACGTTTGCTGCTGAAAAACCAGCGGCAATTGCCCGGTATGCGCCGCGCCTTTACGCGCGATTTTGAAGCGGTGATGCAGGAATACGATGCCATTGATTTCAGCCGGCAGCGGGCCGATCAGCTTATTGTGCTGTATGAACGCTTTGAGCAAACCCTGCTGAAAAAATGGAAAGCGCCGCTGGTAAATGATTTCTTTGCCATGATCTGGTACGGTGTGTTGCAGAAACTCACCGCGAAATATTTCCCCGGCCATGCGGCCACGCTGCACAATGATTTGCTTTGCGGTGCACGCGATATTGTGAGCACCGAACCGCTGCGCCGCATCGACGAAATTGTAAAACGGGTGCGCAGCAATGCCGCCTGGCTGGCCTTGTTTGAAAAGCCCGAAAGCGAAGTGCTGGCGTCGCTGACGCTGAAAGAAAACGAGCCTGTGCAGCAACTCATGCAAAGCTATATTGCCGCCTGGGGCGACCGCACCGTGGGCGAGCTGAAGCTCGAAACAATTACCTACCGCCAGCAGCCTGCACTTTTTGTGCGCGTAATTGCAGCGGCTTTGAAGCAGCCCGAAACCACGCATGCCAATCTCGATCTGAAGCTGCGCAGCGAGGCCGAAGCCATTGTAAAAAGTAAACTCCGCGCAAAGCCGCTTAAACGCTGGCTGTTTAATCTGGCTCTTCGCCGCTCGCGCGATCTGGTGAGCAACCGCGAAAACCTGCGCTACGCCCGCACACGGGGCTTTGGCATGGTGCGCCGCATTATGCTGGCCATTGGCGAACAATTTGCAGCCGAACAGCTAATCGATTCGCCACGCGATATTTTCTGGCTGCGTCTCGACGAAATTGCAAACTACATACGCGGCACCTCCGACCTGCGCAACCTGCGCGAACTGGTACGCATACGCAAAGCCGACTACACAAAATTTGAAACGCTGCCTTCGTCGGAGCGTGTGCCCACGCGCGGCATTGTGTATGCAGGAAATAACTTTGCACCACCCGCAGCCAGCCTGCACGAAACCGCCAACGGCAAAGCACTGAAAGGTATTGGCTGTTGCCCCGGAAAAATTACAGCCCGCGTGCAGGTCATTCACGACCCGCACAGTGTAAGCAGCCTCAACGGCGATATTCTTGTAACCGCCAGCACCGACCCGGGCTGGATTACACTCTTCCCTTCGGCCTCGGCTATTCTGGTCGAACGCGGCAGCCTGCTCAGCCATTCGGCAATCGTATCGCGCGAAATGGGGAAACCCTGCATTGTGGGCGTAAGCGGATTACTTCAGCAACTCAAAACCGGCGACCGTGTGCAAATGGATGGCAGCACCGGCGAAATAATTATTCTCGACAATGAGTAAAAACGATCTTCAGCAACGGGTAGAATTCGATTTTATCCGCTACGCCAACTGCTGGGAAGATGCCGATATACTGGCCGAAGCATTGCAGGTAAAACCCGGCGAACGCGTGCTGTCAATCGCCTCGGCAGGCGACAATAGTTTTGCACTGCTCATTAATGCGCCCGAAATTGTAGTGGCTGTTGATGTAAATGAAATTCAACTCTGGCTCGGTGAATTGAAAAAGGCGGCTTTTACACTCGATACACACGAAGAATTTCTGGCTTTTCTTGGCTTCACACCTTCATCTTCACGCATCGAAACCTATAAAAAAATACGCAGCCAAATGCCCGAACCGGCGCAACGCTGGTGCGACAACCATTTACAGCTCATCGAAGCGGGCGTAATTATGCAGGGAAAGTTTGAACGTTACTTCGGCTACTTTCGTTCAAAATTGCTACCGCTCATTCATAATAAAAAACGTATTGCAAAACTGTTTGAAGAAAAACCGGCAGATGCACAGCAAAAATTCTACACTGAAGAATGGAATACCTGGCGCTGGCGTTTGTTTTTCCGCATTTTCTTCAGCCGTTTTGTAATGGGCAAATACGGGCGTGATCCGGAGTTTATGAATGAGGTGAAGGTTTCGGTAGGTAAGTATATTTTTGGCAAAGCCGAAACTCATTTGCAAAGCAAAGTCATGCAGCAGAATCATTTTCTGCACCATATTCTTGCCGGTAAGTTTGAACCTCAGCTTCCGCTTTATGCCCGAAAGGAAAATTTCGAACGCATACGGTCAAATCTTTCGCGCATTGTCTTTTTTAAAGGCTATGCCGAAGAAGCCTGCCGCGAGTATGGTCCGTTTGATGCGTTCAACCTCTCCAATATTTTCGAATACCTATCGGCCGAAATTTCAACCACCATTGCCCAGCAGCTTTGCAGTGCATCAAAACCAGGAGCGCGTTTTGCCTACTGGAATTTAATGGTGCCGCGAAATCTTGCTGCATTGTATCCTGAAAAACTGCAACGCCAAAACGAAGTGGCCGACCGGCTTGGCGCCAGCGACAAAGGCTTTTTCTATCACCGCTTTCATCTCGATATTCTGAAAAATGGATAATCAGCTTATACATTGCCTCTGGCTGGGTGCGTGTTTTCTTGCACTCTTCAGCACCGGCGAAATTTTATATCATAAATTCGGCGTGCGCGCCGAATACACGCGCAAGCTCATTCATTTGGGTACAGGTGTACTTACACTGCTTTTCCCCGTTTTTCTGCGTTCGCATTGGTTTGTGCTTTTGCTTTGCGGTGCGTTTGCAGTAATACTGCTTACAAGTTTAAAATTCAATCTTCTTAAATCCATCAACGCCATCGACCGTAAATCGCATGGCAGTATTTCGTATCCGGCGGCCGTGTACGGTACATTTTTATTCTACGATTTCTTTTCAGGCACGCATCCGCAAAAAGCCTACTTCTACATTCCCGTACTTATGCTTGCCGTATGCGATCCGATTGCTGCACTGAGCGGAAAGCGCTGGCCGTGGAAACCTTTTCAGGTAGGAAGCGGAAAGAAAACACTAACCGGCTCGCTCATGTTTTTTATTTCCGCATCATTGCTGTCCGGCATTCTGCTTTATACACTTTCTGAAACCAGCAATTCCAATCTGATTACACTTTCATTGCTGCTGGGTGCTTTCGGGGCATTTATCGAGGCGATAAGCCGCAACGGTTTCGACAACCTGCTTATTCCGCTCATTTCCATACTTGTACTTGCAGCAGGCTTTTTTCTTGGCTGGTATCAACCGGAAATACTGTAATCTGTAATTCACTCACCTATGAATTTGCGCTACATCACACAACAGGAGAATGAATTCGACGCTGCATTCGGAGAACTAAATGGCACACTCTATCCCGATGAGATGAAACCGTGGAGAAGAAAAACGGGAACCGATATCGACGGAGACCGCGCCATATTCATGCTGGTGGCAGAACAAAACGGCACAAAAGAAGCGGTGGCTGTTTTGTATCGCAGTGATGCGGATGATGCAGATGATGCACTATTTATCGGAAACTACGAAGCGGATACTGACGAAGCTGCCACCGCACTGCTGGCAGAAGCGGAAGCTTTTGCCCGTGCGCAGAATTTCAAACGCATACTCGGCCCTATGAACGGAAGCACCTGGGGCACCTATCGTTTCCGGAAAGGCAATAGCAATGATTTATTTTTTTCCGAGCATTATCATCCCCCGCAATACCCTGAACAGTGGAAAAAAGCCGGCTTTACTGAAACACAACATTACATTTCCACCATCGACAAATCGTTGCACTGCGATAGCCCCGAAATTCTTGCACTCGAGGCAAAACTCCCCGCTGCAGGTCTGCATATCCGCACACTAACTGAAAACGATTTCGATGCCGGCAGTCTGCGAAAACTGTACACGTTTTGCACCACCGCTTTTGCCAACAACGTACTTTATGCACCCATCCGTGCAGAAGTTTTTATGATGCGTTATGCACATATAAGCAAATACATTGCACCGGAAAGCAGCGCAGTTATTGAAGATGCGCAGGGCGAAATACAAGGCCTTCTCCTCGCCTATCCCGATCATTTTTGTAAAACGGAAAAGCGGTTCATCATTAAAACCGTAGCTCGGCATCCGCAGTGTACATTTAAAGGCATCGGCACGTTGCTGGGCAATCTGGGTACACGCTATGCCAAACAACATGGCTACACAAGTGTAATTCACGCCTATATGCACAGTGGCAATGCTTCGGTAAACCTTTCCGGGAAATTTTCGGGCGAGTTGTTACGTGAATATGTTTTATTTGAAAAAACACTGTAATGAAAAACCGACGCAAACTCATTCTCCGCACATTACTTGTGTTGCCTTTTGTGGCTGCGCTGGCTGTGTGGATTTTCAGTCGCTATAAATCGCACGACAATTTGCCGTACAAAGCCATTGCGTATTCAGTAGAAATTAATGCTTCACCCGAAGAAGTGTTTGCCTATCTCGGACACTCGGAAAAAGCGGGCGAATGGTCGGTATTTGTGCATCACATTACCACACTGAACAGCGATAGTTTTGCCGATGGTACCGTAGGTTGCCGGCGTCGCTGCTATTGTAATGCCGATGAAAAAGGAACGCAATGGGACGAACTCATTACGGAAGTTGTGCCCGGAAAACGCCGTCAGCTGACCATTTACAACCTGGTTGACTTCGACATGACTGCCAACGGACTTTACACAGAGCAGCTTTACACGCCGCTTGATGGCGGCAAACGATGCCGGCTTACGCTTTCGTTGTTTTACAAAAATGCAGAACCATCAGTTTGGGAGCTTGTGAAAACACATCTCTCGTCGTGGAAAGCCGAAAGCATTTTTGCGCGTAACTTAGCCAACATCAAACGCAACATCGAGAAACAGCGATGAACATTGCAAGGCATTTTTTTACTTCGGCCGCTGCACATCCGCACAAAGCGGCAATAATCGACCGCGATGGCCGTGCAATAAGCTTTGGCGAACTTGCCAACGAAGTAAAAACAGCAGCAGCGTACTACCGCAGTAAAGGCATTGGCCGTGGCGACCGTGTGCTGGTGTTTGTGCCCATGAGTATTGAGCTTTACCGAAGCGTGCTGGCCATTTTTCACATTGGCGCCGTGGCTATTTTTCTCGACGAATGGGTGAGCCGCGAAAGGCTTGAACTGTGTTGCCGCATGGCACAATGCAAAGCATTTATTGCCCCGTTCAAACTTCGTGCGCTAGCGTTTCTGCTTTCGCCGCAACTGCGCCGTGTGCCGGTGTGGCTGGGCAAAGGCATAAAAAAGACGGATGCTGCCACTGAAGCAGAGGCAGTAGCAGCTAATGAAACGGCGCTCATTACATTCACCACAGGCAGTACCGGCATTCCCAAAGCAGCCGACCGCACACACGCATTTTTGCAGGCGCAGTTTGATGCGCTTGTGGATGAAATACAACCCGCGCCCGATGATGTGGACATGCCCGTGCTGCCCATTGTCCTTTTGCTCAATCTCGGCAGCGGCATCACATCTGTCATTGCCGATTACAATTCGCGCAAACCTAAAAAACTGAATCCATCGCGCATTCGAACACAAATTACAGCGCACGGCGTAAACCGTTTTATTTCGTCGCCTTATCTGGCCGAGCAGCTTGCAAAGCATTCAACTTTGTATCCGGGCAAAGACAGCACGCAGCTTCGCCGCATTTTTACCGGCGGCGCGCCCGTGTTTCCCGATCAGGCGGCAACCATGCAGCAAGGCTATGCACAGGCGCAGATAAACATAGTGTACGGCTCCACCGAGGCTGAACCAATAAGCCGCATCACCGCTTCTGAACTTACACAGCAGGGCGAACTAAGCCGGGGGCTTGCAGTAGGTCACATTGCCAAAGCTGCTACTGTAATCATTCTCCCTATTACCAATTCGCCCATCGAAGTAAATGATGCACAACATCTGCAAGCGATGCAACTATCTTCCGGCGAAGTGGGCGAAATTGTGGTGAGCGGCCCGCATGTGTTGCGTCATTATATTGATAACCCGGAAGCAGTGAAGCAAAACAAGATCTTTACCGGAAACACAGTCTGGCACCGCACAGGTGATGCAGGCTTTGTAAATGACGACGGACAACTTTTTCTCTGCGGTCGCTGTAATGCAATTATTACCGACAAAGCCGGGCACATGCTTACACCGTTTTTGTGGGAAGGAAAATTACGGTTGATAGATGGTGTTGCAGCCGGCACAATAATGCAACAGGGCGAGAAAATTGTGGCCGTAATTGAACCATTAAAAAATGCAATGCTTGAAAAAATAAAACGTGAAATCAGCGAAGCGTATCCGTTTGATGAAATCCGCGTATTACCACAAATCCCAAGAGATCCGCGTCATTTTTCGAAAGTAGATTACGGAAAGTTGAAGGAGTTGATGATGAAGTAGATGTATGAGTAATCCGATTCTCACAGGTTCGCTGGTTTGTGCTACAGTGGTAGCGGTTTATGCTGTTTCGGTGTATTCATTTACACGTCATAAAACGAAAACAGCAGTAGGCCTGCTCATGCTTTGCGGTGCGGTGCTGAGTATTTATGTGTCGTCGGATAATTACCTGCACGAGTGGGACGAACGCTTTCATGCGTTGGTGGCGCGCAATATGATGGAAACACCGCTTACACCAAAACTGTATTCCAACCATGTATTGCCTTTCGATTATACCGACTGGACATCGAATAATATCTGGCTGCATAAACAACCGCTTCCGCTCTGGCTCATGGCGGGCAGCATGCACATTACAGGAATAAACGAATGGGGAGTCCGGTTACCGTCAATCATTGCTACTACATTTCTGATACTGTTCACTTTTCGTATCGGGCAACGGTTGAAAGACACACGCACCGGCTATATTGCGGCCTTGCTCATTTCGCTTAACGGATTGATTATTGAAACGAGCGGCGGCCGTGCAGCTACCGACCATTACGATGTACTTTATCTGTTTTTTATTACGCTTGGGGTATGGATGGCATTGCGTTTTGCCGATACGAAAAAAACTGTTTTCAATTTACTTACGGCAGTGGCTGTGTCGGCGGCAATTCTTACACGCTGGCTGCCTGCGCTTATTGTATTACCACTCTGGCTGCTTGCCGTGGTGCACTCGGCGAAATTTCAGCGGCGCGAAATAATACTTCAGTTCATGTTACTTTGTACCGCAATTGCAATACTCGTACTGCCGTGGCAAATTTACTCAGCCATTTATTTTCCCGACGAGTGGAAATGGGAACAAAGCTATAATTTACGGCATTTTACAGAGGCGCTTGAAGGCCATAGTGGTCCGTGGTATTTTCACTTCGAGAAAATGTCGATTGCATTTGGCGATTACTTTCTGATTGTGCTAGGCTGGTTTATCTACAAAACACTACGCAAACCACGCTGGAATAATCTTATTCTGCTCACATGGCTTGGGGTACCGCTGCTTTTTTTCACCCTTGCCGCCACACGCATGACCGGTTACACGTTGTTTACGGCTCCGGCCGCTTTTATCATAGCAGGTGAATTTTGCAGCATGCTGATTGATCTCAGCGAAAAAAGAAACTGGAAAATTATTTCGCCGGTGTTGCTGACTGTGTTTGCTTTTTTTACGCTTCGATACAGCAATGAACGCATTAAGTTTTTCGACGGCAACACCCGCAATCCGCGGTGGGTACAGCAGCTTCGGCAAATAAACTCGAACAACCCGCATCCGAAAACCATTTACTTCAATATGAACCGTCCTGTGGAAACGATGTTTTATACGGGGTGTTTGGCTTATCCGATAGTTCCGGATGCGGATAAGCTGAAAGCGTTGCGGGCGTTGGGCTACCGGCTGGTGATTAATGCGGATGCAGAAACGGAATTGCCCTTGTCTGATGTGGAGGTGATCAATGCGGATGCGTTGCGTGGAGCGGTGCAGGAAGATTAAACCTACTCCCCCGCCAGCTCTTCCCTGAACTGCAATTCAAACAATTTCCGGTACTGTCCGTTTTCGCGCAGCAACAATTCATCGTGCGTTCCCATCTCAATTATTTCACCGTGATCCATCACCATAATGCGGCTGGCGTTGCGGATGGTGGCCAGACGATGCGCGATGATGATTGATGTACGTCCTTCGGTGAGTTTGCGTGTGGCGTGCTGAATCATACGTTCTGACTCAGTATCCACAGAGGCCGTGGCTTCGTCGAGCACGAGGATGCGCGGGTTATATACATACGCACGGATGAACGCAATGAGCTGGCGCTGCCCGGCCGAGAGCATGCCGCCACGTTCCTTTACATCATAATCATAGCCGCCGGGCAGACTCATAATAAAGTCATGAGCGCCTACGGCTTTGGCGGCTTCAATTACCTGTGTTTCGGTGATGGCGGGATTGTTGAGCGTAATGTTATTGCGGATACTGTCGGAAAAAAGGAATACATCCTGCAACACCACACCAATATTCCGGCGAAGCGAAGAAAGCTCATAGTCGCGCACTTCTTTCCCATCAATGCGGATGCTGCCTTTCTGGTACTCATAAAAGCGGCTGAGGAGATTGATGGTGGTACTTTTTCCGGAACCTGTGGAGCCTACAATGGCAATGCTTTCGCCGGCTGAGGCCTTAAACGAAATGCCGCGAAGAATCCAATGCGTATCGGTTGCCGCTTCGTCTTCGGTCTGGTAGGTAAACCATACTTTTTCAAATTCAATATCACCATTTATGTGCGAGGCGTCGGTGCTGCCGCTGCGGCTGATCACATCGTTTGTGTCCATTACCTTAAACACACGTTCCGAAGCCACCATGCCCATTTGGAGGGTATTGATACGATCGGCCAGCATGCGGATGGGGCGGAAAAACTGGTTGATGAGGATTACAAAAAACGCCACATCGCCCGGATCGGCATTGAAGCCGTATATCTGTTTACCGGCAAACCACACCAGCAAACCGAGTGAAATGGACACCAGAATTTCCACCACAGGAAAGAACACGGAGTAGTACCACACCCCGCGCACGTTTGCATCGCGGTGTTTGGAATTGATTTCCCGGAAACGATCCATTTCCACGTTCTCGCGGTTGAACACCTGCACAATGCGCATGCCGGTAATGTGTTCCTGCACAAACGTATTGAGGCGCGATACTTCGTTGCGTACATCGGTAAACGACTGTTTCACGGCGTTTTTAAACCACCATGTGGCA
This sequence comes from Bacteroidota bacterium, assembly GCA_020402865.1. Taxonomy (NCBI): domain Bacteria; kingdom Pseudomonadati; phylum Bacteroidota; species Bacteroidota bacterium. Next base: position 167,497 of record JADBYT010000009.1, read on the forward strand.
AGGAACATGATTGGAATGGTAGTAAGCACCACGAGCGTAATTTTCCAGCTTACAGCCAGCATGGCCACGAGGTAAATGACAATGGTGAGCATATCGCCGGCAATAACAATGAAGCCTTGCGAGAATACATCGTTTATGGCTTCGATATCAGACACCACACGTGTAACGAGTGTACCGATGGGCGTGCGGTCGAAATAGCCGGAACGGAAGCCGAGTACTTTTTTGTGCAGCTGTATGCGCAGGTCTTTCACAATGCGCTGGCCAAGTTTGGATGTGCTGAAGCCGTTGAAGTATTGCAGAAATGCTTCGGTAACAAGCAGCAAAATCATGGCGAGGCAAAACACAAGCAGCTGCGCTTTAAGCGACTCTGCTTCGGCAGCCGATGAAGCGGGCTGCACAAATTCGTTCACTGAATGGCGGATGAGCATGGGCCGCACCACCGAGAGAAAAGAGAGGATAACAGTAAATGCGACTGCCCGCGCAAATAAAAGTTTGTGCGGACGCACATACGTCATAATGCGGCGCAGCAAACTCCAGTCGAACGTTTTTCCAGAAACAGCACTCATTGGCGGGGAAGCATATCGGTTTGTAAATTGAGGTGTGCCGGGTAATGCACACGGGTAAGAAAAAGTCCGCGTGCCGGCACCGACTGTCCGGCTTCGGAGCGGTTGCCCGATTGCAGGATGCGCTGCACATCTTCCACGCTGAGTTTACCGCGGCCGGCATCGAGCAACGTGCCTACGGCAGCGCGTACCATGTTGCGCAGAAAGCGGTTGGCGCCAATGGTAAAAATGAGTGTATGCCCCTCGCTGCGCCAGTATGCGCGGCTTACGCTGCAGAGCGTGGTTTTGGCATTGCCGCCGCTTTTGCAGAATGCTCCAAAATCGGTTTGCTGCAAAAAAAGTGTGGCGCAGGCGTTCATGTGTGCCACATCCAGTTCATCGCGCAGGAGCCAGGATTGTGTGCCGCCAAACGGATTTTTGATGCGGGTAATGTGATATTCGTATTCGCGGTAGGTGGCATCGAAACGGGCGTGGGCATTGTCGGGCATGCGTTGTGCGGCATACACGGCAATGTCGGCCGGGAGCACGGCGTTGAGGTGATACACAAAGCGTTCGGGCGATTCGGGCAGCTGTTCGGCAGTAGCATCAAAATGTGCGTAGAACGCCGAGGCATGCACGCCTGTATCGGTGCGGCCGCAGCCGGTTACTTCCACAGGCTCGCGAAGCAGCATGCTGAGTTTGGCGTTAAGCACGGCTTGCACGGTATCGGTAGTGTGCGGCTGCACCTGCCAGCCCTGATAGCGGGTACCTTCATACGCAAGAAAAAGGAAGTAACGAGCCACGTGCTGAATTGAGAATTGCAAAAATACGGATTTGCGGCCGGTGTTGTGGAGTAACAAACCGGATTTGATGCGCCGGACAGTATGAATTTATAGCCCAGACTGTAATGGAAAGCTTTCCGCGATGCTTTTAAATACAACGATGCGCTTGTAATGGAAGGCTGGAGCCGAGCGGTTTTTAATTGCTGCCTGAGGTTCGCTCCTGCTTTTTTTTTACATTTTATACCTAAAACAAAATTATTTTGTGTGCAATCCTCCGAGGTTAAAAGAAACCTCGGAGGATGAATTTGTCTGTTTTGTTTTAGCGGGCTCAAGCCTCCGAGGTTAAAATCCCGGAGGATGAATTTGTCTGTTTTGTTTTAGCGGGCTCAAGCCTCCGAGGTAAAAATACCGGAGGATGAATTTGTCTGTTTTGTTTTAGGGGAATTATCGGGGGGGCTGAGATTGTCGTGGTGGCACAGCAATCGGTGGCTTCGACAGGCTCAGCCACCAATTACTGAGATGCAGTCGGTGGCTTCAACAGGCTCAGCCACCAATTACTGAGATGCAGTCGGTGGCTTCAACAAGCTCAGCCGCCGATTGCTGAGACACGGCAGTGATCAATAGCTCCAGCGGCGCGTAAGCGCGTTGTAAAAACTGAAGCCCACTTTCCAGGTCAATGTTGGCTTTTCGAACGTGTTATCGGCCGTTACGGCGAATACTCCAAGACGGAAAAGCTGTTGGCGGATACGGATTACACGTTCCAGTCCGGCGAATACTTCCTGATGGTAGAAGCCGGCATCAGGAATAATAAGTGTGCCGCCACCCAAAGCTGCGGTAATTTTCAACCTACCGAAAAGCGGAATTTTGCTGCCGAACGCACCTTCGAAATGGTGAATGAAGTTGATCCGCACAAAACTGCTTGCCGTACTCAGTGTAGGCCCGAGCAACTGAAACGAGCGAAGGGGATCGGAGAAAATGAATGAATCGGAACCACGGAAATATTTGTGCTCAAGCAAACGCAGGTTGGCTTTATTGAGGAATGCGCCAAACAATACATTCCAGCTCAGAAAGCCAAAGCGTTTCATCTGCAGCTCATCAACTGAACCGAATTCGATGTAATCGAAATTCACTTCGCTGCCCAGCAGGCCGGGAATGCCTTTGCGGTAGAAGAAACGCAGTTCGGGATACTTTGAGCCGAGAATGATTTTCTGCTTTTTGCGGATCATGTATTTCTGACGGAAACGATACTTGAGTTCGAGCTTGATTTCGGTTTTTACGTACCGGTCGAAGTTAATTGGCGTATTGAGCGAGCCAAACAACTGACCCGACCACTGCTCAAGCTGCAGACCGGTAATCGGAAACTGATCACTGTACTCGAAGGTAAGTTCGCCGAAAAGTCCGTTTACAATTTCCATCCGCTGTGCCACACTAAACTCACGGCAGCGCACCCAGTTGCTGCGGCTGAACACCTGCTGAATGGAAGCAAAATTGTTCACCATATCGTAAAAATCGCCGAAGCGGATAAAGGTGCGCACAAATTTGAGTGGTACATACGTAAGGCCCACGCCCACTTTGCCACGTAAATCGCGGTTGCGAAAACCATAGTCTATTTGCCCATCAGTTTCGAGCAGCATATTGTTGGTGAAGCGTTTGTTAAAACTGCCGCTAAGGTTATGACGATAACCGCCAACGCCAAACGGGTTAACCTGATCGGCAAGCGGCGAGATGTAAAAATTGTAACGCTTCTCGCGGTTGCGGTGACTGATACCGTTGATCAGAAAGCTCCATACATCAAGGTGATTGTAGGCCGAGTCCTGACTCATTTTATACTCCGGACTGTTGTGATAAGCCAGAATACTGTCAACCTCATGCACATAGCGCAGTTCGCGTTCCTGCAACTGAATGGTGCGGTTTTGCACCCAGTAGGCCGAATCTTTGTCGAATGCATCTTCTTCAAAATGTTTCACCTCATCATTGAACAATTTGGGCGGGAAAGTGGTGTTTACCTTGTACTGCGAATGATCGGAACGCATGTTACCGATAATATTGAACTTGCCTTCGCGCACGGTATAATTAAACTCACGGCGCACCGGCAAATAAATACCGGAGGCCACTTCTTCATAATCAATAATGATGTTAAACTCTCTGCAGAAAAGCAGCACGTCGGTATTCACGCTCAGGTTTACCGAGAGGATTGCCCATGTGCTGTCTTCCACAAAAATGAACCCCGAGAAAAGTGCATCGGACCGGAAAAGCGGATTGACGGCTATTTTATGAACCTGTTTACCGTTTTCGGTAAATGTGGTAAGGAAGTCGAAACGGTAATTGAGAAAAGCAGTACCTGCAGCCGGTGAGAGCAGCGGACGGCTGGCAATATTGGGCACATCAATCTGGTTGCGGTAAAAGTTAAAATCGGCCGACTGTGCATCGTTTACAAGCAGATACACATTGTCTGTGAGCACCTGCACAGGCGCAATTTCATGCTCGCCATAGTTGAAGCCCATGCCGCTGTTGTTGTTCACATCCATTACATTGTTTGAACGCCGCTCGGTAAAATCATGCTGGGCAAGCACATTTTCCTTGAATCGGCCGGGGCGCTCGAAATAGGTTTCTGTAACCGATTCGAGAAGATTCAGGCGTTTGTCTTTAAGTGCATCCTGAGCCTCTTTCAGTTCTTTTTCCTTACGTTCCTTCTTTTGTTTAGTTTGATAACGTGCCGTTGAATCTTCCTTTTTCTTTTTCCGTTCCAGTTCGGCCAGCGACGAGTCGCGTTCAGTGGGATTGGTACTGGCTTTTTCGAGTGATATTTTCTGATACGTACGGCACTGGTAGTTGTTTACACGATCCCAGTATTCACTCCGTTTATCAATTACCTGCTTCATTATCTCGCGTCCTTTGTCGCGGTCGCCCTTGACACTAATTTCCACGGCGTTCATGGAAACGGTGGAAACGCGCATGGTCACATTAAGAATCGCAGGCTTTCCTTCGGCAATGGTCACAGCCTGCTCCTGCGTAGCCAGTCCGAGCTGCGAGAAGATAAGTGTATAGTTTCCGGGCTTAAGTTCAAGAAAAAAGGCGCCGTTCAGGTTGGTATTTACACCGTAAACAGAATTCTTTACAGATACCGCCACATACGGTAGCGGTTGCCCCGTAGTATCACGCACTACACCTTTTACCACACCCGCACTGAGCAGGGCTGGGAAAGTCAAAAAAAGCAATAAAAGACGTATTCCGATCATTTTGCGCAAAGTTAGGGTTTATCCGTACAGTCAACCCGGGTATTATGCCAAATGGCACGGGAATATGACGAATGGCGTTGGCGTATTGTTACAGACGCAGGGAAAACATTTCGTTACCGGTAAGTCCGTGACTAGTTGCAAAAAAAGTCCGGACGAACTGTCCGGACAAAAATAATTTGTGATTCTTCCCTTTTTATCTGCCAGTCAAACATACTAACCGGCAACTATGGGGAATGAACAACGGTAAATTACCAGTTCCATTTGCGGGTAAACGGGTTAAATACGCCCACGCCTACTTTCCAGGTTATTTCAGGATCATTAAATGTATTATCTGATGTAACGGCAAAGACACCCAGACGGAAAGGTTGCCCCCAGAGGGTGATTACGCGCTCAAGTCCGGCAAAAAACTCCTGATGGTAGAAATTGGATTCGGGGATAATTAATGTACCGCCCCCCACAGCCGTAGTTATTTTCAACCGTCCGAGCAGGGGTATTTTACTTCCGAAAGCACCGTCGAAATGATGGATATAATTAAATCTGAAAAACGAGGTATTGGTAAACATCATCCGCTCGCCAAGAAGTTGGAATGACTGAAGCGGTGCCACAAAAAATAAAATTTCAGAGCCCCGGAAATAGCGGTATTCCAACCTTCGCAAGCTGGTTTTATTCAGAAACACCCCGTACTGCAGGTTAAAGTGGCTTGTCCCGAAACGTTTCAGCCGAAGGTCATCAAAAGTTCCTACTTCGAGGTAATCGAAATTAACTTCGCTGCCCAGCAAACCGGGGATGCCTTTGCGGTAAAACACACGTAGTTCGGGATATTTGGAACCAAGTATGATTTTACGGTTTTTCTTAATTACATATTTCTGCTTATGCCGGTAGCGGAATTCCAGCCTTATTTCGGCCTTTTTGTAACGCGGAAAGTTGACCGGCGGTGCCAATGCGGAATAAAGGCTGTCCCAGAAAGGCTGCACCTGCATATCCAGAATCGGACTCTGATCGCTGAATTCGAAGGTAAGTTCACCAAACAGGCCGTTTACAATTTCCACGCGTTGCGCCACGCTGAACTCCCGTGTACGTGCCCAGTTTCCGAGGCTGAAGAAATCAGCGAACGACGTAAAGGGATTGATCTGCTCGTAAAAATCGCCGCCACGCACAAAGGTGCGCATAAAGCGTTTGGGGTTGTAGGTATAACCCACACCGACCTTTGCGCGAAGATCGCGGTTGTTGGGCCCGTAATCAAGCATGCCCTCGGTTTCAAGCTGCTTTCCGCTGTCGAAACGTTTGCTGTAACTGCCAATGAGCCGGTGCCGGTATCCGCCTACACCCAGCAGCACAATCTGTTCGGCCAGCGGGGCAAAGTAAAACTCGTAGCCCTTTAAACTGTTGCGGTGGCCCACACCGTTAATGAGAAAGCTCCAGATGTTGATGCGGTTAAACAGTGAGTCGCTTTCTTCAATATACTCCTGTGTGCCGAAGTAAGCCTGCACACTGTCGGCATCCTGAATAAATGCCAGCTCTTTTTCGTCGAGTTGCAGTGTGCGGTTTTCCGCCCAGAATGCCGAATCCCTGTCGAACGCATTGTCTTCAAAATGTTTTACCTCGTTATTAAAAAGCCCGCGTGGAAAATCAACGTTCACCTTGTACTGCGCGTGCTCCATACGTACATTGCCGATTACGTTAAACTCTTCTTCCAGAATGGTGTAATTAAACTCACGCTGTACGGGCAGATAAATACCCGGTTCTACTTCGCGATAACGCTGAATAACATTAAACTCTTTGCAGGAAAGAAGTACGTCGGTATTCACGCTTAAATTAACCGACACAATGGCCCAGGAGCTGTCTTCCACAAAAAGAAATCCGTTAAAAAGCGCATCCGCTTTGAAGAGCGGATTAACCGCAATTTTATGAATCTGCTTACCATTTTCACTGAAGGTGGCAATAAACTCGAACCGGTAATTGAGTAATGCAGTTGATGCCGCCGGCGATAACAGCGGGCGATTACAGATTACCGGCACATCAATCTGATTGCGGTAAAAATTAAAGTCGGCAGCCTGTGCATCATTCACCAGCAGATACGGATTATCGGCAATTGTGGCAACGGGAGCCATTTCGTATTCGCCGTATTGCATAGTAAGACTGGTGCCGTCGTTTACCACATACGATCCTTCTTCGCGGGTTTTCTGTTGAGTAAAATCATTTTGCGCGATGATATTCTCTTTGAAGGTAAACGGGCTGCGAAAAAATGTTTCGCCTACTGTTTCAATCAGGTTAAGCCGCTGATCTTTCAGCGCCTCCTGCATAGCCATGTATTCGGCTTCTTTACGTTTGCGTTTTCGTTCACTATCCTTCGAACCGGCTGTATCTTTTTGCCATTGCTGTTCCAGCCGGGCCATCGCCGAATCACGTTTTTCAGGCTTTTTACTCACTTTCTCCAACGATGCTTTCTGGTATGTCCGGCATTGGTAAGTATTCACCCGTTCCCAATATACACTCCGGTTTTCAATTACTTTTTTCATTATTTCGCGCCCCTTGTCGCGGTCGCCTTTTGTGGTAATTGTAACCGTACTGAGTGTTTTGGTTTGTGTGTACAAAACCACATTCAGTACTGTTGGTGGTCCATTGGTAACCACTACCTGTTTTTCAACTGTCTGGTAGCCAAGCTGTGCAAACACAAGCGTGTAGGCTCCGGCCGGTAATTCGAGAAAAAAAGCGCCGTTCAGATTGGTATTTACACCAAGTGTGGAGTTTTTTACGCCCACAGCCACATAAGGCAACGGGACGCCTGACGTGTCACTGACCGAACCTTTAACCACACCGGCATGAAGCCCGAAAACAGGCCACAGAAAAAACAGTAACCCGGCAATGGTACTGCGTGTAATAAGAGGGATGATACTGTTATTCATTCTGTCAGGCATTGATCGCGCAATAATTGGATAAATAGTAATTGGATAACTATTTATTGTTTGTAAATCGAAAAATGACTTTTAACTGGTCTTACTAATTGATTGAGGCGAAATACTAATGCAGTACCCGCAATGATGCTGTATTGGTTGTAGTATTCTGAGAGCCTGAAAAGCTCCATTTTGCGTGCAAGACGCAAAAAAGTAAAAAGGTTGTGGTATGCGTTTTTAACAGGCGGCAAAAAAACAGGTATTCATGACTACAGACAAGTTAAAATAGGACAACGGAAATTTTGTGCGGTGAACGGTTATATCGTATTATTGGCAGTGACGGTAAGCATACTTAAATCGATTTTAATCTTCAAAAAACAGCTGATCACTATCTTTATCTGAAAGTAACCCTATTAAACCCATGAAAAGTTTTCTTTTATCACTAAGTCTCGTGGTTTCGTTTACATGCCTTGCGCAAACAGATACGATAAATCAACGACACGAGCGTAAACGTTTCATCCTTTCAGTGATCACAGCCGGTTACAATCGGGCAACCTCCAGTCAGTTATTAACTATAAGTGCCCCTTCCACCATGTGGTATAAAAACGGTGAATACAGGTTTGGCTCACTTGGGCAGGGTTTTCAGCTTGGAATAAAAAGTGCGTATGCGGTTAGCGACAGGCTTTCAGTAGAAGGCGGAGTCTATTATTTTTTCAGCAATGTAATTCACTATGCGTACGAATGGTCAAGAAATCCGTTTGTTATTGAAGGATATGGAAAATCGGATCAGCAGCTGCTTATGCCCCGGATTTTTGCAGGAATTTCAGTGCCTTTTTATGAATCACAAAAATGGTCATTCGCTCTTGCGGGTGGTTTCACGCTTAGCCGTCCTGAAATAACTGAGAAAATTGACCTGTATTACACCAACGATTCGCTGGCCGGGAATATGACGACAAAAATAACCGGCAACCTGAGTGCAGGTTTCTATACCTCACTGCAATGCAATTACAGGCTGTCTGAAAACTGGGTGGTGCAGGGCGAATTGCTCGCAACAGGACAAGCATGGTCGCCTGAAAAGAAAACGATAACGGCATATACCCTAGACGGTACCGATCAGTTGCCTTTACTGAATACCTGGCAAAAAGAAACGTTGTACACCAACGATGTGCCGGCCGCACAATCCAATACAAATGTACCTTATCAGGCGGCGGCTATCTCGTATCAGTTGAATACGCTGGGCTTTCAGTTAAGCATTTTCAGGCAATTTTAATCATACTGAGGCTTTTCACACTCGGCTTTCAAGGCCAGCAACCAGCTTTCGCCTCCATTACGCACATTCCGGTTCATCATTTTCTTCAGCAGTTTCACCAGAAAACCATCCATACTTTCTTCCATATACACCACTGTTTCATTGCCTTGCGCTACGATTTTCCAGTTGTGAATGGCGGCAGCTCCCGCTGATGACCCACAGTTCACAATCAGTAAGTGCATGAATGTGCCAGCGTGCAGGCTGTTTGAACAAAAAGCTGTGCAGATCAACTGTAAAGTAACCTTTGGTGGAAATCCATTTGGTAATTTCGCGGTTATCCGTTTCAAGGTACTCGCGTAAAATGCCCGACTGCACAAAGCCCAGCCGGTCAGAAAGGCGGCCTGCTTTGAGATAGTAATCACCTTTATGCAATTTAAGCGGCTTAAAAAAGCGCGTAATCGCACCAACTTCTTCCGTGGAAACACCAAAACTGCTGAGGATGTAGCCTTCTAGTTCGGTCATAGTTACCCAATATAGCGCGTCTGGTCATTGAGCATAATAAAAAATCCGGCTCATTTTCATGGCCGGATTTTTTATTATGCGAATTGGATTAATGCACCAGCTGTATGCGTTTATTGTAAACGGCATCACCTTTGCGAACCTTAAGCATATAGGTACCTGCAGGAAATGCAGAAAGATCAAACTGCATATTTCCGTTTGCCGGAGTTGCCGAAACAGTGTAAACAGTTTCCCCAAGCAAATTGTAAATCACCACATTCACCACATCGGCTGTATTGCCGGTGTGCAGGTTAAATAAACCGTTTCCGGGATTGGGCATTACCTGAATACCCGTTTCCGCTAAGGGTTCTTCTACATTCACCGTTGAATTGTTGATTCTAATGTCATCGATATAAATATTGTTCCCGCTTCCGCTGGTGAAAATAAACATAAAGCGCACATCGCTCATTCCTGCATAACCAGTGAGGTTGATGCTCTCAGTGCGCCATTGCTGCGCCGAAGGTGTAAAGGCCGCACTTTGAAATGTATTTACCGTAGCCAGTGTTGCACCTGCTTTGTTATACACATTGAACCAGGTAACTCCGCAGTCGGTAGAAACTTTCACCTGCAACCTGTCTGTTGCCGAAGCATTAAACCGGGCATGAGCCACACTGAATTCCAGTGATGTACCACTTGCGGGAGCGGCAGATAAATCAATGGCGGGCATCATCAGATAGTCATTCTGTCCGGAGTTGTTGAATACGCTGGAATAATTATCCATTTTCACCGATCCGGTGCTTAAACCAAAACCACCGGCAGAAGACCAGTGCAATTCACTGTTCGGATTATAGTGTACATAATGCCACCCGGCGGGGAGATAAGTTGTATCGAAATTTTCGGCGTATGGATAAGACAGGGTTGTGCCCATTGAACGGAAGGAGCCGCGTTTTGAATCGTTTGCCGGATTCTCATCAGGCAGGCCGTTGGGCTGTGAGGCAACTACCCGGATCAGATGTGCACCATCAGCAATGGTGCTGGCCGGCAACGCTACTGAGGCAACAGAATCAGGGCCAAGCGAACCGCTCCAGTTAAAACTTACTGCAGGCTGATTATCTATTGAATAACTAATCACTGCCGAGGTAAGTGTATCTGTACCCGCATTGCGGATAAATACAGCAGGTGCTACGGTAGCGTTACACACATTAAATCCGATGGAATAATAATCGGGTGTTGAATTAGTTGTTCTCGGCGACTGGATAGACAGTACTTGAATATCGTTTGCGGCAGCAGGAATATCAATACGATAGAGTTTATCCTGCAGGTAGTTTACAAACCATATTTTACCGTCGTGCGCAATTTTCACCCCTGCTATGCCCGGTTGCCCTGTAGAAATAACGCCCAGATATACCGGTACAGCCCCCGTAATGTCATATACGCGAATATCGCCCGTATTGTAGTTGCTTACAATTAAACGGCCATTGTACAAATCAATTCCCATCGGAGATGAGGGCATTGAATCTACCAGTTCAACCACAGCTCCCTGCACATCGTAATAACCGTCGAGTACCTCAAACGCATTTGGCGGTGGTGTGAGGTTACCCACAATGGCTCCGGTGTTGGTGTTAAGGCGTTTGAGTTTATTTTGTCCGCCATCGATATAATACAGCCAGCCGCTTGATTTATCCAGTACAAGGTGACTCGGAAGATTAGGCTTGCGGGTAAATGTAACATCGGTATATCGCCAGATAATGCCATCGGAATGATCGTCGTAACCCGGACCGTGCCCTTGCACAAAATCGTACTTGCAAATTGTATTGTTTTGCGCATCAAGCAGCCAGTACACTTTTGCAGTATCGTGTGCAATACCTACACTGTATGGGCTTTGATGCAGCATACTGAGATGGCTGCCCATAGGCAAACCGCTCATCCATGGATTTTGAAATACGTTGGCATAAACAGAAGTATCCCCCGACCATAATGTGGGGCCCATAAATGCACCGCTGTTGGTGGTGAGTACATCCTGCGTAGTGGCAAACTCCCCGTTTTCGGCAAACGCCAGACTGGTGGATTTAGGCATAAAATGTGATGAATGCGAATCTTTGCGGAACTGTGAAATTTGTGACGGCAAACCGGCATCATAAAAGATCACCACCGAACCACCCGATAAAACGGAGTTACACACCCAGATTTCATTTGTTCCCGGCTTCACATCCAGATCGGTTGGATTGTTAATCTGATTGGATGAATTACCTACTTCAGTCAGCACAGGCGTTGAGGTAAGATAGCGGTCGATATAATGCTGCCCGCTCAGGTATGAAGCATTGAACATCAGAATGCCTGCAAACAAAATTTTACTGCAAAGCCCCGGTTGTAGAAATGTGACATGTTGTTTCATGGGAAAAAATTAGCGCCGGCTATACAAGCCAGCATAAAAGTTTTGTGAGTACTATTAATTATTTTTATTAATTCATCACCTGAAATAAACAGCGGGGAAATTGCCGTTAAATTTCAACACATGTAACCCTGCTTTTTATTCAACAGCATACTGGTATGTCTTCAATTATTTCATCAATAATCTTCGGACTTATGCTGTTGATCCTGCTTATTATTCAAAAATCTGATACGTTGAAGCCAACGCATAGGCAATTCTACAAATACTTTACTTATCATGGAAAATAACGAGCCATTAATTTCACAAAATACCATCTAATCACGTTAGATGGAAAACCTGAATTAGAAAATGTTATTTTAACCCTGCTTGTCGAACTCAGACATAACAGTTCAATATCCAATCAATTTACAGTGATGAAGTGGAATTTTGAAGTGAATAAAAACCGGGCAGGTAAAATGCCCGAATTGTGTATTGTTTTTTGGGCGATGATAATCTCATCCTGCAATAATGACCAATTACCATCCGGAGGTATTGCAGATAAGGATTTGGTAAATATCAAATCAAGACAAAACCATAATACTCAAAAATCGAAAGATATTGTAAAAACTGCAAAAGTGATTACGATCCCGCTCACCGGCAATTCAACTACCGATACCACGCTAAATTTTACCGGCACCACTTTGGTTTACTGGTTTCCTCCAAACGTAATGTCGAAACACTGTCCGGTAATTGTAAAAAACTTTGGCTGGCAATATTTTCATACAGGTGTAGATGTGATGGGGTGTTTTGAAGTAACGAGAGCGCCACGGTTAAAAGAAAAAGGAATCCGGTTTACCCGATTAAACAATTCATATTCTACAGTAACTGTAAAAAATGGTCGCTATAAAAAACATCTTGATATGAAAAGCCTGATGTATAAACCGGGATTGATAGTACTGGGAAAAAACAACAATCCGGTATTTTATCCGTTGATGAAACACGGCTGTGAGAATAAGTTGCTGGAAACAGACTATTTAAAACTCACACGCGAATAAGCAGGGGGCTTAACATTTTTTTTGCCTCCCGCCCCCTGCTATCTGCTCCGGCCTGTTACCTTTGCTTTTTGTACCTGACTACAGCCTATGCAACAAGACATACAGGCGCTTAACGCGCGCATCCGCGAAGAAAGCGCTTTTGCCGATGCCATCAGCAAAGAACTCGACCACGCCATTGTGGGCCAGAAGATGATGGTGGAGCGACTGCTCATTGCCCTGCTTTCAAACGGCCACATCCTGCTCGAAGGCGTGCCCGGGCTGGCCAAAACACTGGCGGTAAAGTCGCTGGCTTCCACTATTGATGCCGCGTTCAGCCGTATCCAGTTTACGCCCGATCTTTTGCCGGCCGACCTTATCGGCACCATGATTTACAGCCCCAAGCAGGAGCAGTTTACGGTGCGCAAAGGCCCCGTGTTTGCCAACTTTGTGCTGGCCGACGAGATTAACCGTGCCCCGGCAAAAGTGCAAAGCGCCCTGCTCGAAGCCATGCAGGAACGCCAGGTAACCATTGGCGATGAAACCTTTAAGCTGCCCGAGCCTTTTCTGGTGCTGGCCACCATGAACCCGGTTGAGCAGGAAGGCACCTACCCGCTGCCCGAAGCGCAGGTGGACCGTTTTATGCTGAAGGTGGTGATTTCTTACCCCAGCCGCGAAGAAGAGCAACGCATCATTCGCCAGCAACTCAGCACCACGCCGGTAAAACCCAAACAGATTCTCACCACAGCCGATATTCTCCGCGCACGCCAAACGGTAAACAGCGTATATCTCGACGAGAAGATTGAGCGTTACATTGTGGACATTGTATTTGCTACACGCTTTCCTGATCAGTACCGTTTGCCGGGGCTGACGCCGCTTATTTCGTTTGGCGGCTCACCGCGTGCGAGTATCAACCTGGCGCTGGCTTCCAAAGCCTATGCGTTTTTGCAGCACCGCGGCTTTGTAATTCCCGAAGATGTGCGCGCCGTGTGCCACGATGTGCTTCGACACCGCATTGGTCTTACCTACGAGGCCGAAGCCGAAAACGTGACCACCGAAGCCATCATCAACCAAATCCTCAACGTGGTGCAGGTGCCCTGAGCACTCCACTATTGCCAGCCCGCGCATGGAAACCAGCGAACTGCTGAAAAAAGTACGCCGCATTGAACTGAAAACCCGCAGCATGAGCTCGCAGGTGTTTTCGGGCGAATACCACAGTGCCTTTAAAGGACGCGGCATGACATTCAGCGAAGTGCGCGAATATCAACCGGGCGATGAAGTGCGCACCATTGACTGGAACGTAACCGCACGCCTGAATCATCCTTATGTAAAAGTTTTTCAGGAAGAGCGCGAGCTTACGGCTATGATTCTGGTGGACATGAGTGCGTCGGGCGCTTTTGGTTCGCACGCACAGCTTAAACGCGAACTGCTTACCGAAGTATGCGCCGTGCTTTCGTTCTCGGCCATACAAAACAACGACAAAGCCGGTGTTTGCTTTTTCAGCGATTCGGTGGAACGCTTTATTGCCCCGCGCAAAGGGCGCGGACATATACTGCGCATTATCCGCGAACTGGTAGAACTGCAGCCGCTGGGCAAAGGCACAAACCTGGAATCGGCGCTCGACTATTGCACCAATGCACTGAAGCAGCGTTGTATTATGTTTGTGCTGTCTGACTTTATGGCGCCTGATGCCGAGCGTATGCTGCGCATGGCAAACCGCCGTCATGATGTAGTGTGCATCAACATCTTCGACCGACGCGAGCAGGAACTGCCCGATGCCGGTATTATTCAGATTGAAGATCCCGAAACGGGGCAGCTGCAATGGGTGGATACTTCCGATGCACGCGTGAGGCAGGAATATGCCCGGCAGGCGCGCATGCACAGGCTGCGGATAGACAACATGTTTAAACGCTGCGGCGTGGATGCTACACACATTGCCACAGGCGATGATTACGTAAAAATTTTATCGGCCTTGTTTCATAGCCGCGAAAAACGGGCAATTAAACGATGAAACGCAGCATATACACCATTTTGCTTGTATTGCTGCACACCTTGTTGTGGGCACAAACTTCGCCACGCATCGAAGTAAATGCTGCGCTGAAACAAAACACCATACGTATTGGCGAACAAATTGAACTCCGCCTGAGTGTGCGTTACCGCGAAGGCTCCAAAAAAACAAATGTGGTGTGGCCCGCGCTGAAAGACACGCTGTGCAAAGGCGTGGAAATAATTAAAACCGACAGCCTGCACACCGATCTGCGCGACCGTACTTCGGTGCTATACGAACAGTGGAAAATTATAACCATTACTTCTTTTGAAGAAGGACAATGGGTTATTCCGGCCATGACCTTTAAGGTGGACGATGTGCCTTTTTCGTCGCCTCCGCTGGTGCTTACGGTGAATACAGTGGCTGTTGACACTACGCAGGATATAAAAGACATTAAAGACATTATGGCGGTTCCGCCACCCATACTGAAAGAGAAAAGTGCCATTTCGAAATGGTGGTGGATGGCCGGCGGTGCATTTATTCTGCTCGTATCTGGACTGATTCTCTGGCTGCTGAACCGCAAAAAACCAGCCACCGTTCCCACGCTCCAGATTGTACCTGGCGGCCCCGAACCTCATGAACGGGTGCTGGAAGAACTGCTGGCGCTGGGGCGCCGCAAAATGTGGGAAGATCCGGCCGAACTGAAAAATTACCACACCCGCCTCACCGAAATTCTCCGGAGCTGGGTGGCCGAGCGTTACCGCATGGGGGCACTGGAAATGACCACCGGCGAAATTTTGCAGCACCTTCGCTACAAGTATGCCGATGAAACCGCCGTATTGTTGCTGCGCGATGTGCTGTTGATGGCCGATACCGTGAAGTTTGCAAAAAACATTCCCGTGCCCGAAGACAACGCCCGCAGCCTGAACACGGCCATGGAATTTGTACGCAAAACACCGTTCCCCGCGCCGCAGTATGTACCACCTCAAACACCGCCACAACCATGATAAGCTGGTTCAGAGAACTCGTGTTTGCCTACCCGGTGGTGTTCTGGGGGCTGCTGTTGCTGCCGGTATTGCTGGTTATTGTACTCCTCCGCCGAAAAACAGAATCAAGCGTGGTTCTTTCCTCGGCGCAGTTTATTGTGAATCCCAAAACACCCGCCCGCATTACCTGGAGGCCGGCACTCCTTGTACTGCGTATGCTGGCGCTGGTACTGCTGTTTATTATTGTGGCCAGGCCACAGTCGCGCAATGGCTGGAAACGAAATCCGAAGGAAGGCATCGACATCATGCTTTCGATTGACGTATCGCCGAGTATGAATGCGCAGGATATTCCGCCCACGCGCCTGGATGCCGCCAAACGCGAAGCCATTCACTTTGTGCAGGAGCACCCCGACGACCGCATTGGCGTGGTAGTGTTCAGCGGCGAAACTTATACGCTTAGTCCGCTCACCTCAGACCATGGTGCACTCACCGAACTCATAGACGGTATTGGCTCAAATGATCTGGAAGCGGGCACGGCCATTGGCATGGGACTGGCAAAAGCGGCCGAGCGTTTGGAAAAAAGTGAAGCCAAAAGCAAAATCGTTATTCTCCTGAGCGACGGTGAAAACAACGCCGGCGATATTGCGCCTATGGATGCGGCAAGGCTGGCAAAAACGCTGGGCATTAAAGTATATACTATTGGTGTAGGCTCAGACCATGAAGCCCTGCAGCCTGTGGGTATAAATCCCGACGGCAGCTATGTACAGACTTATCGCAAAACCGATATTGACGAGAATGAAATGCTGGCCATTGCCGAAATGACCGGCGGCCGCTATTTCCGCGCACTGGATGCCGAACGGCTTGAAAAAGTGTACAGTGAAATCAGTCGCCTCGAAAAGTCGGAGTTCGACGACAGTTCGCAAACCGAGCAGCGCAGCGAAGAGTTTTATCCGTTTCTGATTGCTCTTCTTTTTATTCTGCTCGCCGAAGCCCTTTTACGTTACACCGTTTTTGACACCACCAACTAACAGTACGCGATGAGTTTTGAATATCCCTGGATGTTGCTGCTGATGCTTGCCGTTGTTCCGGTGTGGCTGCTCTTTATGTATTCAGTGCGTAAACGGCAGGAGCGTTTAAACCGTTTTGCCGACAATGTGCTGATGCGTCGTTTGCTCAAAGGCGATTCGCCGGCGCTGCGCAACTGGCGGTTTGTATTGCTTTCCGGGGCACTGCTTATTGTTTTGTTCTGCGCATCGGGGCCACGCATACGCGGTGGAAAGGAAACGGTAGTACTGAATGGTGTGGATATTCTGTTTGTTATTGATATTTCAAACAGCATGCGCGCCACCGATCTTCAGCCCAACCGCCTTGAACGAACCAAACTGGAAGTAGCCCGGCTGCTTCAGCAATCAGAAAACGACCGCTTCGGGATGGTAGTATTTGCCGGAAGAGCCATACCGCAACTTCCGCTCACCAACGACAAAGGCTCGGCTTTATCGGTAATTGAAGCACTTTCTACCAACGACATCATGCGTCAGGGCACCAATATTGAAGAAGCCGTACAAATGGCCGAACGTTCATTTGGCGATGACGGAAAAGCACGTGGCATGGTCATCATCAGCGACGGCGAATCACATGAAGGCGATCCGGTGGCTGCGGTGCGCGAACTGGCTGCAAAAAAGAATGTCGTGGTATCTTGCATTGGCGTAGGATCGGCTACCGGTTCTACCATTCCTGAAATTGATATTCATGGAAAGGAAGTGGGAGATAAAGTGGATGAGTCCGGACAAAAAGTGATTACCCGGCTGAATGAAGAGTTGCTGCGTAACATTGCCTCGGCAGGTGGTGGCACATACGTGAAAGCGAGCAGTGCTGATTTTGGACTGGGGCAGATATATGGTAATTTGCAGAAACTGAATAAAACAACGTCCTACATTGAACGTTTCACAAATTACCGCACGCTTGTTCCCTGGCTGCTCATTGGCGCGCTGGCGCTGCTGATTGCCGAAATAATGCTGCCCGAAGGCAAACGAAAACAAACTACATGAAAACGCTTTTCTTTTTTCTGTTTGTGCTATTGCTCGATACTGTGGCTGCGCAGAATGCCGATTCGGTATTGCGCGATCCGTGGCGGCATACACGTGCGGGCAATGACGCCTACAAACAGGGAAATTTTGACGATGCCGGTAAACGTTATGAACGAGCTATCAACCTCGACACCATTACGGTTAAACAGGCTGCGCGATATAATCTGGGCAATGCGCGTTACCGGCAGAAAAACTTTGCCGGTGCAGTAGAAGCCTATACCAATGCGATGGAAGGAAACAATGCCGATACGCTTTCGCGCATTTATCACAACATTGGAAACAGCATGGTAAAGCAGGAACAGCTTGAAGAAGCCGCCAATGCCTACCGCGAAGCACTGCGCAAAAATCCGAACGACGAAGACACACGTTACAACCTGGCCTGGGTGCTCGAAAAACTCAAAGCGCAGCAAAAGAAAAATCAGCAGCCTCCGCCCAACAAACAGAATCAGCAGCAGGAACAGGAGCAAAATCAGGATCAGAACCAGAATAATCAGCAGCAGCCCCAGCAGCAGATGATGACGCAGGATGAGGTACAGAAAATGCTGCGCGTAATGCGCGATCAGGAACAGCAAACCCGCAAAAAAATGCAGCGCAGCCGGCAGCAATCGGGCAGATCACGCCGTTACAGTAAAGACTGGTGAAAAAGGCTTGGTACATAAAGCTCTTTCTGTTTGCGGTGGTGTTTGTGCTGCCTCCCCGGCTTATTGCACAAAAAAACAAAGCCGTGCTTTCGCGCAAAACAATCAGCATGAGCGAAACCACCGAGCTTACCATTACTGCCGAAGGCGATCAGATCATTTCCGCTTTTTCAGGACCAACCTCGCCCGGTGTAATGGTGATCAGCAATTTTACACAGCAGAATAATGTAAATGGCCATGTGCAGGTGGTGCAGCATTTTGTATTGCAGCCGCTGCAGCCCGGCACATGGACACTGGGGCCTTTTGTGGCTCAGGGCCGGCGCGGGCCGGTGCGTATTCCGGCTGTCACTCTTGTGGTTAAAGGACAGCCGGTTTCGGCAGGATTCAGCGGAAAAGAAATCTTTCTGCAAAGCGATATTGCCGGCCGAACATTTTACGAAGGCGAAGAAATTGCCGTGAATGTCAGACTGTATGTACAGGAAAACTGTGCATGGAGACAGGGTATGATGCCGCTTTCATCGCCTTCGTATGTCGGTTTCTGGCACGAACGAGGTCCCGAAGGCATCCGCTTTGATGATACGATGATTGTAAAAAACGGGAAACGCTACTTCGGCAGCACACTGCTGCGCGAATTCCTGTTCGCCTCACGTACCGGCACGCTCACGATCCCGGCTTTTGAATATGAATGCATGCTTATTTCGGCAGTGTCAAACGGCTACCAAACTGAAACGCCTGTAAAACTGCTCAGCGATCCGCACAACCTTCAGATAAAACAGTTTCCTGCCGGCGCACCGCCCGGTTTCAGCCATCTCGCCGGTGCTTTCAACCTGCGTGCCTCACTCGATAAACCACGCGTGAAAGCATTTGACGTGGTTACACTTCGCATAACCATTTCGGGACAGGGCAACCTGCGTACGCTGCAACTGCCTCCGCCCGTTTTGCCCGACAGTATTGACCTGCTCCCCGGCCGCAGCGACGACAGTACGACAGTAACTGCGTTCGGGGTGCTTGGCTACAAGGTTTTTACCTGGACCCTCATCCCCAAACATCCCGGCAAATACCTGCTCGATTCGGTGAACTTCGTGTATTTCAGTGCTGACCGTAACACGTACATCACCCTCACCACACCACCTTTCGAACTGCATGTTGATCCGGCCGATCCTTCCACACTGGCTGATGCCGGCTCCGCCCAAAACACAGATACCGGCAGCCCTTCGAACGAAAACGGTCTTACCTGGTTGTATCTGGGGCTCATCGTTGTGCCGGTTGGCGCCCTGACATGGCTCTGGTGGTGGAGAATGCGCAAAAGAATCCGCACGGAAACACCACGCCCCTCACCCGCTCCTGATGTACCCGTGGCATCCGCAACACCGGTGATGCAGCTTACACTTGCACAACTTACCCGCGAACTACGCCAGCAGGCTCCTGCCGAGTTCATCCGAACACTCTATACCTGCTGGCACAACGAGTTATGTCACCTCGCCGGAATTTCATCACCCAGTGCCTCCATACATACAATCCGGTATGCGCTGAGCCTCAAAAATTACCCCGACACGTTAGTGGAAGAGGCACTTCGTCCGCTCGAAGCACTTGCACTATTGCGATTTTCGGAGCCCGACGAGCAAACTTCCCGGTACTGGCTGGAAGAATGCCAGCGCCTGCACAACCTGCTTAAAGGCTGATTTTACCCCAATCTGTTTTTACAGCTAAGATGATTTAGATGGCCATTTATACAATTCCTATCAGGCTTTACTGTTTTTTGAACTATATTTCACGTGGCAAACTAAATCCCATGAAACAAATTACCTTTCTAACTTTTACGGTTAGCTGGCTCTTTGCCCTGTCCTTACAGGCTCAAAGTGGCACTACTCCCGTAAACGGACAAAACCCCATGTCGTCCGCTCCGGCCAGTCAGCCCCAGACCCAGTCTGTGGTAATTGGCAACCCGCCCACACCGCTGGACGGCAACGCGGCGCTCGGCCCCACGTATTCCTTCAGCGATTGCGGATTAAATTATACCACCGCCAGCGCCAAACTCGGGCAACGTATTTCGCCCGCCGGTGTACCGCAGCCAGCCACATTTACCATTTCCGGTATTCCGGCCTCAGCGGTAATTGTTAAGGCATTTATCTGGTGCGACGCATCGGGTACAGGCGTTCCGATTACACTGAACATTACCAATCCGTTTTTTGTAACCCAGACTTTTCCAATGACACTGATCGGAAGCGATCAGGACAAATGCTGGGGATACAGTGGAACGCACAGCTACCGCGCAGACGTAACCGCTATTGCCTGGGGTAACGGGAACTACACCATTAGCGGTTTTCCCACAGGTTCGCCGGATGATGTGGACGGAGCTACCATGATGGTGATCTGGAGTGATCCAACCGCCACATTTCAGGGTGATATTGTAATCTGGGATGGCGCTCTGGTAATTAATGGTGGTAATACAAGCACCACAATCAACAACTTTACAGCCTGTTCGTTGCAGGTAAACAATGCCCGTGCATTTATGTGCGTGGCCGATTTGCAGGGGCTTGGTTCGCAGCTCACACTTAACGGTGTATTTCCGATTACGGTGGTGGAAGACTGGTGGAATTATATTGATGTAGCCACAACGGTTACACCCAGCCAGAACTCATCGGTATTCGGAAACAGTTCGGGCGGCGATTGCTATAACATGTGTATGATCGGGCTTTATTTCCAGAGCACCTGCCAGACCTGTTGTGCCAATCCGTTTACACTGAATATGGGCTCCACACCAAGTTCGTGTTCGGCAAACAACGGCACAGCCACCGCCACACCCGTTGGCGGCACCGGACCGTTTAGCTATACATGGAATACATCGCCCGCACAAACCGGACAAACAGCAAGTAACCTGCCCCCGGGGCAATACATCGTAACGGTGTCTGACTCGCTTGGATGTTCGGCCACGGATACGGTTGTTGTAAATGGCATTGGCGCACTCAACATAACTCCCTCTCAGCAAAACGTGGGCTGCCACGGAGGGGCCACCGGCTGGGCACTGGCGCTGCCAAACGGCGGCAATGCGCCTTATACGTATGTCTGGACTACACCAAACGGCAACGACAGTATTGCCACCAATCTCACAGCGGGCACTTACACAGTAACCGTGAGTGATAATTTTGGCTGCGATACCACGCATGTGTTCACGATTACCGAACCTCCGCTCGTACCACTTGTGGCTAACCTCACCGGCACAAGTGCAATTTGTATTGGCGCTCAGGCTACCCTTACTGCAACCGCCTCCGGCGGAAGCGGAAGCCCCTACACCTACACCTGGCTAAACGCCACAGGCACAGGCAATACAGCTACCGATTCGCCCACAGCTACAACTACTTACAGTGTGGTAATTAACGACACATGCGGCACACCCGCCGATACTGCTACATGGACTGTTACCGTAAATCCGTTGCCGGTAATTACGGTTTCGGGCACTCCGCTGCAAGGCTGCCCCACTCTCTGCCCTGATCTCACGGCCACCTCAGTACCGGCGGCAGTAACCGTTGCATGGACATTTGGCGATAACTCAACCGGTACCGGCAGTCCTGTAAACCATTGTTATGCGCAAACCGGCACTTATGATATTACTGTGGGCGTGCAGGATGTAAATGGGTGTATCAATAACATTTCTTTACCTGCTTACATCACCGTTCATCCTGTACCGGTGGCGGGAATAGGCATTCTTTCTCCCCAGCCTGCCACACTCGAAGAAGCAACCATTGTGTTTGATGATTTAAGTCAGGGCAGCGACTCCTGCGTATGGTACACCGGAAACTCAAACATGGTTGTGCTCAGTAACTGCGGTGATTTATCCTATACGTATGATGCCATTGGAATTTATACTGTCAGCCAGGTGGTTTATAACCAGTATGGTTGTATGGACTCTACATCCACCACAGTAGAAATTATTCCGCAGTCGATCTTGTATGTGCCCAATACATTTACACCCAACGGCGACGGAAAGAATGATTTCTTTACAGCCTATGGTCAGTATATTGAAAACTTTAATATGCTGATTTATGACCGCTGGGGCAATCTTATCTACACCACCAACGATATGACGAAAGGCTGGGACGGACGAGCCAATGGCGGAAAAGACATTGCCCAGATTGACACCTACGTTTATGTAATTACCTACAACGAATCATACGGCGTGGCGCGCAAATACAAAAAGATGGGCCACGTAAATCTGATCCGGTAAACCCTTTTCTTATTTATCCTGCCTAAAGACGGCTGCTTCAGTTCATGAAGCAGCCGTCTTTCTAATTTACCCACGGGACAGAAAAATCATTTTTCCATATGGAAAAAATACCTGATGATTTTTTTAATATCAGAATTACAATTCCACGGGTAAAAACAGAATTCTATTACTACAAGGCAGTTACCCTGCATCTGTCAAGCCTTTGAACGCCTGTTAATAACCCGAACAGCAGAAATTGCTGATTGATGCCTCAAAAAAGCTATAGTACCGCTAAGGGGTATCAGACATGCAAATGGGCTAACTCACTGACAACAAAGCATATCATTTGCTTTTCATTTTCTGTTGCAGTAAATTTCAACTATGTTCTTTAACCAGAACATCCGAAACCAAAGCTATTTTCTTTGCATTCTGGGGTTCAAAGCAATCATTCCGCTACGCAGGGTTTGATACTTCCTCACTGATTGCTAAAGCGTATTGCACGAAAAGGGCCGAGGCTTCAGCCAGAATCACACACACATCAAAACCTGGGCTGTATGAAGCGACTTTTACACACACTTTTAGTTTCAGCAGTAATTTTCGGATCTGCACTCCCCGTTGTAGCACAGCAACAAACCGGATGTCCGGGTATTCCCGGAGCCTGCGGTTATCCGGCACAGCAGGTACAACGCAGTGGCCCCTCACAGCCCGCGCCTCAGAATGGTAACGGTACGCTCGGTCAGATTTACAATTTTTCGAAATGCGGTTTGGGGTTTGTGCAGGCATCTCAACGTTTGGGCCGTCGATTGCCGCAGCCGGGTGTTTTGCAACCCGCTACATTCGCCATCAGTGGTATCCCGGCCTGTGCGGTAATTGAACAGGCCTATCTCTGGGCCGAAGGCTCAGGCACCGGCATGGCACAAACAGCCACCATTACCAATCCGGCCAACACCACGCAGGCCTTTCCGATGGCACTGGTGGGCAGCGGCCCCGACAAATGCTGGGGATATGCCGGTTCACATACATACCGTGCCAACGTTACTTCAATCATCAGCGGAAACGGAAACTACATCATCAGCGGTATTCTTACCAACCCGCCCACAGCCGGTAATGATATGGATGGTGCCACTCTTATGATTATTTACAGTGACCCCACCGCCACATTTACCGGCACCATGATCATTCACGACGGTGCCGTGGTTGTAAACGGCGGCACCACCACACGCACACTAACCGGCATGAACGTATGCCAGAATGTAACTGCCGCCAATGCAACAGCATTCTGCATGGTGGGCGATATTCAAATGGCCGGCCAGAACCTGACCATGAACGGCACACCGGCACCCTTTGCATGGAACTGGTGGAACTATGTACAGGTAGGCACTACACTTACCACCGGCCAGACCACCGCCAACTATACACTCACATCGGGGGGCGACTGTTTTAACCTGTGTGTAATCGGTATGTACTATCGTACAACCTGTGTACCGTGTACAACTTCCGCACTGGCGGTAGCGCCTACTACCACACAAGCTACCTGCAACAACTGCAACGGAACGGCTACTGTAAATGTCACGCCGGCGGGCAGCTACAACTATTCGTGGGCACCATCGGGCGGAAATGCGGCTACAGCTACAGGCTTATGCCCCGGCACATACACCTGTACGGTTTCCAATGCCTGCAACACGGCCACCGTAGCGGTTACTATTACTTCGAATGGCGGCGGGTTAACTGTAGCCAATACGGCACAAACCAATGTTGATTGTTTTGGCAACTGTGTAGGTGCCGCAACTGTTTCCGTTACGGGAGGTAACGGGCCGCTAACCTATTCGTGGGCACCAAACGTGAGTACCTCGGCCACCGCGTCGAATCTCTGCGCCGGAACCTATGTGGCCACTGTAACGGACGGTGCGGGATGCTTTGACACAGAAACAATTACAATTACACAACCTCCTCTGCTCACTGCCACACCCACGCAAACCGATGTGCTTTGCTTTGGCGGCAACAGTGGCTCGGCTACAATTACTACCAGCGGTGGTTCAGGTAACAACACCTACACGTGGGTGCCCAATGCGGCCAACACCACAAACGGCAATGCCAATACCGCCACTGCCCTTACGGCTACAACTTATGTAGCCACCGTTACCGATGCCAACGGCTGCTCGGCCACCACCACATTCACCATTACCGAACCACCACAACTTACGGTCAGCGTTAGTTCACAACCTTCCACCTGCAACAACAGTAACGGATCGGTTACTGCCACACCTTCGGGAGGAACCGGCGTGTCAACCTATTTATGGACACCCGGCAATGCAGTTACTCAAACGGTAAACAACCTTCCTCCGGGC
The DNA here is from genome assembly GCA_020402865.1 of Bacteroidota bacterium. Classification (NCBI taxonomy): domain Bacteria; kingdom Pseudomonadati; phylum Bacteroidota; species Bacteroidota bacterium. The sequence continues at coordinate 192,353 of JADBYT010000009.1, forward strand.
GCATATACCGTACTGGTAACCGATGCCAATGGCTGTACCACCACCGGCGGTATTTCTGTAATTGCTACTGCCACTCCGGTGGTAAGCATAAGTGCAATAACGGATGTGCTTTGCTACAACGGCAACACAGGTTCGGCTACTGCTGTTAACAATGGGGGAAGTCCGCCCTTTACCTGCAACTGGAGCAATGGCGACACAACCTGGACAGCCAGCAACCTGCCCGCCGGTACTTATACGCTTACCGTTACGGATGCCAATGGTTGTGTGGACACCACATCTGTAACAATCACACAACCCGCACAACTCACCTCCACGCAAATATCGGCTGATGCTGACTGCTTTGGCGCGGCAACCGGCACAGCCAGCATGACCGGCAGCGGCGGAACCGGAGCCTATACATTTACCTGGGTGCCAGCCGCAAACAGCACTGTGAATGGCAATACATCAAACGGCAACAACATGCTGGCCGGCACGTATGTATGCACTGTTACCGATGCAAACGGCTGTACCGATTCGCAAACCATTACCATTTCAGAACCGTCGCAGATGACTGTGCAGATGCAATCCACACCGGCATACTGTAATCAGGCAAACGGTTATGTAAATGCCATTGGTGCGGGTGGCACCGGTAACCTCAGCTATGTATGGAATCCGGGCAACCTCGCCCAGCAATCGTCAAACACAATTCCCCCAGGCATGTACTCGGTAGTTGTTACTGATGCCAATAACTGCACCATTACCGACAGCGTGCAGGTTGCCAATACGCCCGGCGTAATTCTAACCGCCAATGCCCCCACATCGGTAAGCTGCTACAATGGCAACGACGGTGCCGCAAGCGTAACGGCCAGCAACGGACTTGGACAATACACCTATGCCTGGTCGCCCAACGTAAGCACCACCAACTCGGCCTCTCAACTTACAGCGGGCAGTTATGTGGTGGTGGTGTTTGACAGCACCGGCTGTTCGGCAACCACCACGGTAACGGTAACACAACCCGTACAGCTTTCGGTAACGGCTACTGTAAACCCGATTGCTGTTTGTGCAGGCCAGCCGGTAACACTCACCGCATCGCCCTTTGGCGGTACGCCCGGCTATCAGGCCGCATGGTCGCCGGTAAACCTTACCGGTTTGCAGCCCAGTTTTACGCCTACAGCCTCCACACCGGTAACCTTAACAATTACCGACCTCAATGGCTGCACCGCCTCGGCCACCACTACCATCACGGTTAACCCATTGCCCACTCCCCAGTTTGCCGGCGATGTACTGCAGGGGTGTGCTCCGCACTGCGTAAACTTCAGTGAACTCAGTGGATCAGGCAACTGGATCTGGAACTGGGATTTTGGCGATGGCAATACCGGAAGCGGTTCGGGCACACCTAACCATTGTTACACCCAGCCCGGCACTTACAGCGTGCTGCTTACACTTACCGATGCCGTATCGGGGTGCAGCACCACGGTTTCCACACCCAACTACATTACCGTTTTTGCCAACCCCGTTGCAGGTTTCAGCTTCACACCAACTGATCCGAGTATGGTGAATCCCAATGTATTCTTCACCGATGCATCATCCGGAGCCGCCAGCTGGGTATGGAGTTTCGGCGATCTGCTGAACTCATCTTCCACACTGCAAAATCCCTCATTTACTTATCCCGCACCCGGGTGTTACGCAATTACGCAAACCGTTACAAGCGCAGACGGATGCACCGATATCGCCACAGACAGTGTATGCGTAGCAGCTGAGGCCTCTTTGTTTATCCCCAACGCCTTCACACCCGATGGTGATGGTATTAATGATGTATTTATGCCGCTGGGGGTAGGAATTGATGGCACCGATTATCAATTCTGGATTTACGACCGTTGGGGCAATCTAATATTCTTTACAGATAACCCGCAAACCGGTTGGGATGGAAGAGCCAATAACGGTAAGGATATTGCACAGATAGATACTTATGTCTGGCGTTTGAAATATTCTGATGTAACCGGTACAAAACATAACCAGTTGGGCCACGTCTCGCTTATTAAATAAATTAACTGCAAACAACTTCTCCCTTTACGAGGCATGTGGTTTTCCACATGCCTCGTTGTTTTTTGGGGTACCCGACAGCCTTAAAACATCTTCTGGACAGTGTTATATCAGAAGTTCATCAAAAATTATTGCAGGCCAGTACCGGGAGTGCTTTTAAAATTACGTCCATTAATCAAGCCTTAGCCACTAGTAAAGCGCATTGATCTGTTAATTATTCTTTATTATCAACACTTTTTATCCAAAACACGATCTGTCAAATCAGATAATAGAGAAGCCGAGCAGAATTTGAAAACCTGTCTTTTTACTTGCTTTTGCAAATTCGCTGCACTAAATTGCTCGCATTACACCAGAAGGGATCAATTTTTTTTTATCAATATACACAGGCAATATGAGGCAAACGCTACGCTATTTCATATTGTTCGTTGCTATGCTTACAGCTTTTCCGTTGTTCGCCCAGCAACAAACACGCACTACAAACGGCCCGGTAATACCCGGTTTGCCCGGTTACCTTACGGCACAACCGCAGTCGCAAAACGGTCCGTCAAATCCGACACCGCAAAACGGCAATGGTTCTCTTGGGCAGATTTACAACTTTGCCAAGTGTGGTTTGGGTTTTACACAAGCCTCCCAGCGATTGGGGCAACGCTTTACTCCTCAGGGAGTTCCCCAGCCTGCTACATTCACCATCAGTGGTATTCCGGCTTGTGCGGTAATTGAGCAGGCATATCTCTGGGCCGAAGGCTCGGGAGATGGTTCTGCACAAACGGCTACAATTGTAAACCCGGCCAGCACAAGCCAGAATTTCCCAATGACAGTTGTGGGCTCGGGACCGGATAAATGCTGGGGTTATGCCGGTTCGTACACTTACCGAGCAAGCGTAACGCCTGTTATTACCGGTAATGGTAATTACACAATCAGCGGATTATTCACAAGCCCGCCTACGTCGGGCAATGATATGGACGGGGCCACGCTGATGATTATTTACAGTGACCCTACAGCCGCATTCACAGGCACCATGGTTATTCATGACGGAGCCGTAGTTGTTAACGGCGGCACCACTACGCAAAACGTAACGGGCATGACGGTGTGCCAGAATGTATCTACAGCAAATGCTACTGCGTTTTGCATGGTTGGCGATATTCAGATGACAGGACAGACCTGTACCATGAACGGTACCAATGCCCCTTTTGCATGGAACTGGTGGAACTATGTGCAGGTAAACACCGCACTTACAACAGGTCAAACTACATCGGCCTATACAATGACTTCCGGGGGCGATTGTTTTAACCTTTGTGTAATTGGTATGTATTACCGGACAACTTGTACGCCATGTACGTCATCCTCACTCACGCTTACACCATCCAGTACACCAGCCACCTGTTCAAACTGTAACGGATCGGCTTCGGTAAGTGTAACACCTGCCGGTGCTTACACCTACTCTTGGGCGCCCAGCGGTGGCAATGCGGCCACAGCTACAGGCTTATGTGCGGGTACTTATACAGTAACCGTGTCCAATGCCTGCAATACAGCCACAATGGCTGTAACAGTAGGCAGTGCAGGTGGAGGACTTACCGTAAACAGTGGCGGACAAACCAATGTAAACTGTTTTGGTAACTGCAACGGCTCTGCTACAGCAACTGTAACGGGAGGAACCGGACCATACACATATTCCTGGCTGCCAAGCGGTGGCAATGCAGCCACCGCCACCGGTTTATGTGCGGGTACCTATACAGTAAACGTAACTGATGCCAATGGCTGTACAGGCAACCGTGTGTTTACGATTACGCAGCCGCCAGCACTTGCTAACACATTCACGCAGGTAAACGTGCTTTGCAACGGTGGCAACACCGGCAGTGCTTCTGTAACTGCAAGCGGCGGCACACCGGGCTACACATTCTCCTGGAGCCCCGCTGTGGCAAACTCCACAAGCGGAAGTACAAACACCGCTACAGGGCTTGCTGCCGGTACTTATGTGTGCACCATTACCGATTTAAATGGCTGTACATCTACACGCACAGTTACCATTACACAACCGCCGGCACTCACCAATACTTCTACACAGGTAAACGTACTCTGCAATGGTGGCAATACCGGCAGCGCTACTGTTACCGCCAGCGGCGGTACACCGGGCTATACATTCAGCTGGAGCCCGGCCGTGGCAAACACCACCAGCGGCAGTACAAACACGGCTACCGGTTTGGGTGCTGGCACATACGTATGTACTATTACCGATCTGAATGGCTGTACATCTACCCGCACAGTAACTATTACACAGCCGCCGGCACTCACCAACACATCCACTCAGGTTAATCTGCTTTGTAACGGCGCCTCAAACGGATCGGCTACTGTTACGGCAAGCGGCGGTACACCCGGATACACTTTCTCATGGAGCCCCGCAGTAGCAAACACTACAAGCGGCAGTTCCAACACAGCAACCGGCCTCGCCGCAGGCACCTATGTGTGCACCATTACTGACCTGAATGGTTGTACTTCAACCCGTACAATTACAATCACACAACCCGCAGCCCTCGCCAGCACATTCACACAAACCAACGTGCTTTGCAACGGCGGAAACACAGGCAGCGCAACCGTTACAGCCAGCGGCGGCACGCCCGGCTATACATTCA